>JAPOYZ010000051.1:0-4656 GCA_026706325.1 Candidatus Aminicenantota bacterium | reverse complement strand
ATTCCAGGTAGCCGGGTTCCACGTACCGGGTCCAGTGGACGATCATCCGGGTGAATTCGAGACGTTGGGGATCGCTCCCGGCGTCTTCCGGGGGCGGGGTTCCGGTTCGGCAGCCGGACAAGGCCAAGATTGCCGAACCGATGAACGCGATCAGGGAACAGATTTTGGAACGAGCAGTCATCGTTGGATTCCCGAGGCTATTGGATTCCGGGATGCGATCCTGGCCGAGTAAAAAGTATGGTTGTTGGGCAATGCCATCACACGGATGGGGCCTCCTCGTCCATGTCGGAGAAATTCGTGATCGTGACGTCTCCCTGCGGGAACTTGGCGACGATGCTCAATCGGCCACCCATGGCCTCGATGTATGCACGGAGATTCGAGACGTACATGTCCGCCCGTCGCTCCAATCTCGCAACTGCCGGCTGCTTGACGTTCAAGGCTTCGCCCACGGCCCTTTGAGTCATCTCCCGTGCCTGTCGCAATTCGTGGAGCAACATCGCAGCGCGCAACTCCGTCTTTCTGGCCTCGATTCGGGCGCGCCGCTGTCGCGTATACCCCTTCGTCAAATCCTTGAAAGCATGACGGCCACTCAATTGCTCAGCCCTTCCTTTCTCAATACGTCAATATATTCCTTGCATGGAATATTGCCAACCTCATCCGTACAGGACTCCCTCGTTTATCTGAGAGTTCGGGAAAACAGGAATACAGGTTTGAACAAGGATCCTGATCCCATTCTCGAAAGATTCGATCGCTTCCGTTGACATCCCTCTATTCGGCCCATTGAATGTCTGCCATGCTTATGCAGCGCGGACAGCTTTGCCTCAGGCGTTTCCTGACCAGTGCGGGTTCGATCGGTCCGGCGTGGTTGATGGGTACGCTGGCCTTCTCCACCCCTGCCTCCGATCATCTGCCGGCCTCGTTGCGCGAGCCCTTTCGCCCGGACCCGCACACGGTGGTCCTCTACCACTTCGATGAAGGACAGGGGGAAGAAGCCCACGACGCCATGGGCGATCCGGCCCTGACTCTGAAGGCCCACAAGAAGGCCTTGTGGGGAACCCGTCCCGGATTCGGCTCCACGGCCCGGTTCACCGTTCGCGAGGACGACGCCAACCTGCGGATCGGACCGGTGAACAACGACAAGCTGGAGTTGCGCACCTGCACCGAGGCCTGGACGGTGGAGGCCTGGGTGCGCTATGACGGGTTCGCCCTGAGCGGAATCCGCTTGAACCATCCGGCTTCCTACCGGCCGCGCGGGTCGGGCACCTCCGGACCCTTCGCCAAGATCTGCGGGACCGACGACGAGGGCTTCAGCCTGCCGCCGGGGGTCCGCGGCGGATGGGATTTCAGCCTGCATTCCTGGTTGGACGAATGGCCGGTCATGCCCGGACTGCTGCCGGGGGCCCGGTTCATGGGTTCGCAGAAGCGGGCGCCTCACAGCGACACCGGCGGATTCGTCTATGCGGGACGCAAGGCCGGATACGGCACGCAGGTCCATCCCGACGCCATCCAGAAGCCGGAATGGCGCCACGTGGCGTGGCAGTTCCGTTACGAAGACCAGACCCACTACATGTTCCTGGACGGGAAGCTGATCTGGAAGGCCACCCCCAGCCGGCGGGTGATCAACGACGCAAAACGCAACGACATCCCCTTCATGGTCGGCGGGATCGTCAACTCGCTGGACCCGCCCTACCACGTCAAGACCTACGATTTCGAAGGGGAGGTGGACGAGCTCCGCATCTCCGACGTCATGCGCTACCCGGTGGCCGAAAAATTGGCCATCGTCCGGCGGCTGCTTCCGGAAGCCGGAATGCACGCTCCCTACTTTGTGAGATTCTCCGCTGACGCGGCCCGCGGAGACGTCCGCTGGGAGCATGTTGGTGGAAGGCTGCCGGATGGATTGACCTTCAACGAGGCTGCGGGGACCTTGGAAGGCCAGCCGGCGGAACCGGTCCAGGAACGTTCCTTCACCCTGCGGGCGACGGATTCGGCGGGGAATGAAGACGAGCACACCTTTGCGGTCAGCGTCGCCGCGGCCGAGGTGGTCACCGCCTCCCTCCCCCTCGGTTTCATCGGAGTCCCCTACCGCCACACCCTCGAGACTCGTCACATGGTGGAGCCCGTGACTTGGAGCCTGACGGAGGGAAGCTTGCCGGAAGGGATCTCCCTCGACGCGAAGCAGGGTGAACTCATCGGCAACCCGTCGGCGCTCGAACTCGAAGGGCTTCGGCTCCGGGCCACCGACGCGGCGGGCCAGAAGGCGTCGAGAAGGTTCGACTTGAAGGTGGCTCCGGGGCAGCTCCGCAGCATCGGCCCCGACGACCGGACCGTGGCCCTCTGGGACTGGCAGGGACCCGGCGGCAGGTACATTCCGGACGTGATGGGAGACGCCGAATTGACTCTGACCTGGGTCAACACCAAGGGCGATATACGGTTGCCGCGGCCGGGCTGGGGGCGCTATCCCCATTTCATCGGAGGCGGCGAAGGGGGCTTCGTGGGGCCCCAGTGGAACCGGAAGGTGGACCTCCAGACCATCGAGGACGAGTGGACGGTGGAGGCATGGGTCCGCCGGGCCGGTCCCATCGATGGCTATTTTCGCGAGTTTCACTTCGGTCACGTCTGCGGCACCTACGACAACACCGAACGGGGGGTCTGGGAACTCTATCTCTCCGATCAGGGTTCGTCCGACGGCAGCATGGCGCCGGGGGTCCATTTTTTCGGCGCCGAGCCGGATCAGGCCCTGAGGGACCTGCATCCCTACAGCCGTCCCGAGGGCACGGTGGCGGATCCGAAATGGGTGGGAATCCGCGATACCGCCTGGCACCACATCGCCTGGCAGTACTCCTACGCTGAGGACCTCCACCAACTCTTCCTGGACGGCCGGCTGATCTGGGAGATGAAGAGCCCGGACGGCCGCAAGCTGGTCAACAACCGCAGGCACCTGGCCCAGTTCTCGGTGGGGAGCCGCCTGGACGGACGCGCCCGCTACGGCGGGAAGTTCAACTGGCTGGGATACGGGAACTTTTTCGGACAGATCGGCGAGATCCGGATTTCCCGCGTCCGGCGATACTGATTGCGACTGGGGAGACTGACGATGGCGAATCGCAATTCTCTGTTCAGCATCGGTGCGGCGCGGCGACCCGGCCGTCCCCATTGGACGCCCGCTTCGCTCCTGGTCCTCACGCTTTCGCTTCTCTCCTGCCAGTCACCTCCTGAGGCAGTCCGGCCCAACCTGATCGTCATCTTCTGCGACGACCTGGGCTACGGCGACCTGGGAAGCTTCGGGCATCCCACCATCCGGACCCCGAATCTGGACCGCATGGCCCGGGAAGGGCAGAAGTGGACCCACTTTTACTCCGCCGCCAGCGTCTGCACTCCCAGCCGCGCCGCCCTCCTCACCGGACGGCTGCCGGTGCGCAACGGCATGATGAGCCCGAAGCACCGCGTGCTGTTCCCCGATTCCGCAAGCGGAATTCCCCAAGAGGAGGTGACACTGGCGGAGGCGCTTCGGAATGCCGGTTACGCCACGGCCTGCGTCGGGAAGTGGCACCTTGGACATCTACCCCAATTCCTGCCCACCAACAACGGATTCGATTCCTACTTCGGCATCCCCTATTCCAACGACATGGACCAGACCCGGAAAGAATCGACCCGGGACTTGGTGAAGGAAGCCCGAATCGAGTACTGGAACGTTCCCCTGCTCCGGGACCGGGAGATCGTGGAGCGTCCGGCCGACCAGAGGACCATCACCAGGCGTTATTCGGAAGAGGCGGTCCGGTTCATTGAGGAAAACCGGGAGCGGCCTTTCTTCCTTTACCTGGCCCACAACCTGCCCCACGTGCCGCTGTTCGCGTCGGAGGACTTTCTGGGAACCAGCAGGCGTGGCCTGTACGGCGACGTGGTGGAGGAGATCGACCACGGCGTGGGCCGGATCATGCAGGCCCTGACCGGCCTGGGCATTGCCGAACGCACGCTGGTGGTCTTCACGTCGGACAACGGCCCCTGGTTGCCGTACCGGGAGCATGGAGGCTCCGCGGGGCTGCTTCGCGAGGGAAAGGGATCGACCTGGGAAGGGGGCATGCGCGAGCCCACGATTTTCTGGTGGCCGGGGAAACTCGATGCGGGTGTTGTAATGGAGATGGGCTCCACCCTCGACCTGTTCTCCACCTTCTGCGAAATCGCGGGCGCTGAAGTGCCCTCCGACCGAATCATGGACAGTTACGACCTGTCACCTGTGTTGTTCGGCAGCGGAGAGAGCCCCCGCAAGAGCATGTTCTTCTACCGCGAGTCGAAGCTCTACGCCGTTCGACAGGGTGAATTCAAGGCTCACTTCATCACCAAGCCGGTCTACACCCGGCGGACCGAAACCGAGACCCACCACGATCCGCCGCTGCTGTACCACCTGGGCCGGGACCCCGGGGAGCAGTACGACGTGGCCCACCTGTATCCGGACGTGATTCAAGACATGGAGAAGCTGGTTTCCGACCACCGGTCGGAGATGGTTCTCGGCGAGGACAGGCTCGCGCAGCGCAGTCAGGACGCCAAGCGGTGACGTGAGGTTACCGCTTGCGGTTAGTTGATATGAGGTGATTCAGGTGCCCGGAGTTCCACCGCAGTTTCGTACAACCGCACTTTCTTTTTTACGCTCCCGACCCGCAC
>JAPOYZ010000194.1 GCA_026706325.1 Candidatus Aminicenantota bacterium | reverse complement strand
GGCTTGAAGGCGCCACCCCGCATGACCCGGGCCCCGGCTTCCGCGACTCCGGCCGCGACCTCTTCGCACTGAGCCTCGCTTTCGATGGTGCACGGCCCGGCCATGATCACCACCTCTTCCCCGCCGAACTCGACGTCCCCGATCCGGACCCGGCTGCCCTTCGGGTGGAACGCCCTTGAGGCCAGCTTGTAGGGCTCGCTGATGCGGTGGACCTCCCGGACGCCGTCCATGCCCTCGTAGTCCCGCGTGTTCACGTTCTTGGCTCCGACGGCTCCCAGCACCGTATAGTCCACACCTGTCGACCGATGCACGTCGAAACCGTTAGCGGTGAGCTTGTCGATCACGTGTTCCACCTGTTCCGAAGTTGCGTTGTGTTCCATGACGATGACCATGATGGATTCCTTTCTCTCGGTTCACCTCGGACCTAACTACCGTTGCGGTACTCGCGCTCGGCCCGTCGAGATTCGTCGATGATCCGTTCGAACAGACGCTTGATGGCGCTCTTGGACAAGGGGCCGCCGGTGGCCTCCTGGACCAGTCGAATGACCTCTTCCTCCCGTTCCGGGTCATAGACGCTCAATTTCAATTTGTGCTTGATCTTGCCGATTTCGATCGCGCATTTGCTGCGGCGATTGAGCAACTCCACCAATTCGAGATCGATCCGGTCGATATTGCTTCGCCAGCGGTCGATATCAGTCACCCTCGATGCCCCTTTTCGGATTCATCGGGCAAAAAAAAACCGTGGGCTTCGGGGTTGCCCACGGCTTCAAGGTCGCCTGCAATGGCAGACTGACCTCAGCCGTTTCTAAAAAAGTAATAGAAGCTCCGCAGACTCGCCATAGCCGTCCTTTGAACGCAGATAGGCACAATACCCCAGAATTATCCCGGAATCAAGTGATCCCGGGCGAAGCGGCCGACTTGCCGGGGCAGGTCGGACGCATGCCGGTGCTCGTCCACGAACCGGACCAGGGCGGTTCCGATCACCGCGGCGTCGGCGTACCGCCAGACCCGCCGGACGTCCTGGGCCGAAGTGATCCCGAATCCCACGGCGATGGGAAGGGAGGAATACTTGCGCAGCCGGCGGATGGTCGCCGGCACCTGCGACTCGACGTCGGACCTCCTTCCGGTGACGCCGGTTCGGGCAACGAGATAGACGAAGCCCCCGCTGGCCCGGCTCACCTTCTCGAGCCGCTCATCCGACGACGTCGGCGCCGCCAGGAAGATGATGTCGAGTCCCTGGACGCAGTGCCCGGGGTCGCCCAGCTTCCGGAACCGGTTGTGCTCCTCGGGGGTCAGGTCCGAGATGATGATGCCGTCCAGACCGGCCTCGACGGCTTCGCGCGCCAACCGTCCCGGCCCGTAGCTCCAGACCGGGTTCATGTAGGTCATGAATACCAGGCCGGCGTCCACCCTGGCCCGCAGCCTCCGGACCAGCTCGATGTAGTCTGCAATGCCGTAACCGTGCCGGAGAGCCCGGAAAGAGGAGGTCTGGATCACGGGCCCGTCCGCGATGGGGTCGGAGAACGGGATTCCGATCTCCACGATATGGGAACCGGCCTCCACCAGTTCGACAACGATCCGCTCGGGCGCTTCCAGGTCCGGGTGCCCCGCCGTCACGAAGGGGACGAAGCACTTCGGGTTATTCGAGAAGATCTCGGACAGTCTCGACATACTTGTCTCCACGGCCGGAAAGATTGACGACGATCAGCTCACCGCTGCCCTGGTGCCGGAGGCACTCCGCCACCGCGTGCGACGATTCCAATGCCGGCATGATCCCTTCCAGCCGGCTCAGGAGGTGAAACGCTTCCAGGGCCTCGTTGTCGTCCGCCGACGTGTACTCGACTCTTCCCGAGTCGCGCAGCAGGGCATGCTCCGGTCCCACAGAAGGGTAGTCCAGACCCGCGGAGACGCTGTGGGTGGTGGCCACCTGCCCGTTGTCATCCTGCAGGACATAGCTGAATGTGCCATGGAGCACACCCTTCGACCCGCCCTGGAAGCGGGCTGCATGATCTCCCAGTCGCAAGCTCCGGCCCCCGGCTTCGACTCCGATCATGCGGACTGCTTTATCGCCCAGAAACTCGAAAAAGAGGCCGATGGAGTTGCTGCCTCCTCCCACGCACGCGATCAGCAGGTCCGGAAGCCTCCCCTCCAATTCCAGGACCTGGCGCCTCGCCTCGCGTCCGATGATGGACTGAAAATCCCGGACCATGGCCGGGTAGGGATGGGCTCCCAACACCGATCCCAGGAGATAGTGGGTGTTCTCCACATGGGTGACCCAGTCGCGCATGGCCTCGTTGATGGCATCCTTCAGGGTCCGGCTTCCGGCGTCCACCGGCGTGACCTTGGCGCCCAGAAGCTCCATCCGAAAGACGTTGAGCGCCTGCCGGCGCATGTCTTCGGTGCCCATGTAGATCTCGCATTCCAATCCCATCAGGGCGCAGACGGTGGCCGTGGCCACGCCATGCTGGCCGGCTCCGGTCTCGGCGATGATCCGGCTCTTCCCCATGCGCTGGGCCAGCAGAGCCTGTCCCAGGGCATTGTTGATCTTGTGGGCCCCAGTGTGGCAGAGGTCCTCCCGCTTCAGGTAGACGCGGGCCCCCACGCGCTCGGAGAGGCGCGGAGCCAGGGTCAGTGGCGTGGGACGGCCCACGTAGTGGCTGGCCAGCCTTTCCAACTCGCGGCCGAACCCGGGATCGGCTTGGGCTTCCCCGTAGGCCCGATCCAACTCCTCCAGGGGTGACATGAGGGTCTCGGGCACGAACTTGCCGCCGTAGGCGCCGAAATGGCCTCCGGAATCCGGCAATAGATCCTTGGAAGGTGCAGTGGTGGTCTGTCTCATCTGTCTTCGTCTCCGGTCTTGGCGGCATGTTCCCGCGCCACCTTCAGAAAGGCCCTCAATTTGTCCCGGTCCTTGATTCCCGGAGCACTCTCCACACCGGAACAGACATCCACGCCCACGGGATCCAGAAGCTCCAGAGCTTCAGCCAGATTCCGGGGCGTCAGGCCGCCGGAGAGGAGAAACGGGCGATTCAACGATTCCAGCGCGGCCCAGTCGGCGAGAGTTCCGGTGCCCCAGGAAGTGTCGATGATGACTTCATGTCCGGGAAAGCGCCGGGCCCCGGAGGGGCTGGTGGCGATCCAGACGCGCTTATCCGTCTCCGGGACCTGGCAGGGATCCTCGATCCCGTGCAACTGGATGACGTCGAAGGGAAGCCCCATCCACGAGTCTTCGCCGGGCCGCGCTACGGCAATGGCCACCGGCAGAACCTCCGGCGGGAGCTCGGCGGCCAGGGCCCGCGCCCGTTCCGGCTCCAGGTAGCGGGGGCTGGGCGGATAGAAGTTGAAGCCCAAGGCGCTGGCCCCGTAGCGGACCGAATCCAGCGCGTCCCGGCGGCGGGTGATTCCGCAGACCTTGATGATCATCTCCGGAGGCTCCCGCGCACCTCTTCCTCCGGCTCCCGGGCCGCGCCGGTTTGCAGCAATTTCCTCAGTCCGTCCCCGGGGTCGTCGGAGTCCATGAGCAGCGATCCGACCAGGAAGGCATGGAAGCCGGCGTCGCGCAGCTCGAGCAGTTGGACATGTTCCCGGATTCCCGACTCGGACACCAGCACGAACCCGGTCTCCCCCTCCAGCAGCCGGGCCAGTTTGAAGGAGGTGTTCAGGTCCACGTTGAAGGTCCTCAGGTCCCGGTTGTTGACTCCGATGATGCGGGCCCCGCTCTCGACGGCGGTCTCCAGCTCGAAGGCATCGTGGACCTCCACCAAGGCGTCGAGCCGGAAGTCGTGCCCGTTCCGAATCAGTTCCTTGAGCCGTTCCGGCGAGAGGCACGCGGCGATCAACAGATAGGCGGACGCGCCGTGCGCCCGGGCTTCCGCCAGTTGATAGGCGTCGAAGATGAAGTCCTTCCGCAACAGGGGCAATCCCGTCTCCTGATCCCGGACGGTGCGGATGAACTCCAGGTCGCCGTGGAAGTAATGCCTTTCCGTCAGGACCGAGATGGCCGCCGCTCCGTTGTCCAGATAGAGCTGTCCGATCTCCTGGGGAGGCAGCCGGCAGGTGAAAGCCCCCCGGCTGGGGCTCTGGTACTTGATCTCGGCGATGACGTTGACTTGAGGCCGAGTCAGCGCCGCCTCGAAGGAAGGGGCGGCCGGACCTGGATCGGCATCCAGCAACTCGGTCAGGGGAACCCTGGCCTGAGCCTCCTGCAGATCCTGTTTCTTCCGGGCCAGGATCCTATCCAGCATAGGCTTCGACCAACTGATCCAGTTTCTTGACCGCCCTTCCCGAATCGATGGATTCGCCCGCGCGATCCAAGGCGACTCGGAAATCCGCTTCTCCCGCCAGGTGAAGGGCCGCCGCCGCGTTCAAGACCACCAGGTCCCGCGCCGGGCCCTGGCGCCCCCCTTCGAGGATTCTCCGGATCAGCCGGGCGTTGTCTTCCGGACTGCCGCCGGCGACGGCCCGAGGATCCCAAGGGGCGAACCCGTAGTCCGCCGGGTCGAATTCGAAGCTGCGGTCCCGGTTCCCCTCCACCTCGGTCACCCAACTCGGAGCCGCAGTGGAGAGCTCGTCCAACCCGTCGCGGCTGTGGACCACCCAGGCCCGCCTGCAGCCCAGCGCCGCCAGGGCCTGTCCCAGTTTCCGAGTCAGTTCCGGAGCGTAGACGCCGATGATCTGGTATGGGGCGCCCGCCGGATTCGTGAGGGGGCCCAACAGGTTGAATATGGTGCGATGCGGCAACTGCCGCCGGATCCGCACCACTCTCTTCATGGCCGGATGGAACAGGGGAGCGAAGAGAAAGGCGATCCCCAGGTCGTCGAGGCTCTGCCGGGCAACCTCGGCGGAGCGGGCGACCTGAACTCCCAGCGCCTGAAGGGCGTCCGCGCTGCCGCTCCGGGAAGTGGCGGCGCGGTTGCCGTGCTTGGCCACTGCAAGCCCGGCCCCGGCGATGACGAACGCCGCGGCGGTGGAGACGTTGAAGGTGTCGGCTCCTCCTCCGGTTCCGGCCGTGTCGATGAATTTGTCGTGCCGGCACTGAAGCCTCACGGCGTGCCGCCTCATGATCCGGGCGAAGCCGGCGATCTCCGCGGGGGTCTCTCCCTTGGAATACAACGCACTCAGGAAGGCCATGATCTCCCGGTCCGGCGTTCCTTCCGCCAGGATCAGCTCCAGGGCCTGGGCGGCCGACTCCTGCGGAAGGTCCCGGGACGCCTCCAACTCTCCGGTCAGCTCTTGCAACATAGGAAGTTCTCCAGGATGGCCTTGCCCGGGTCGGTCAGCACCGATTCGGGATGGAATTGAACGCCGAAAATATCATGTTCCCGATGCCTCAATCCCATGATGAGCCCGTTGTCGGTCCAGGCGTTCACAACCAGGCATTCGGGAAGGTGGTCCGGGCTGACCACCAGGGAATGATAGCGAGTGGCTTCGAAGGGGTTGGGAATGCCGGAGAGGATGCTGTCCCCCTGATGATGGATCATGGAGGTTTTCCCGTGCATCAGCTCCGGCGCCCGGATCACCAGGCCTCCATAGGCCGATGCGATGGCCTGATGGCCGAGGCAGACTCCCAGAACCGGCACCCGGCCCGCCAACCGGCGGATCGCCTCGATGGAGATTCCCGCGTCTTCGGGCGTTCCCGGGCCCGGTGAGATCACCAGCCGCTGGGGCGCCCGGTCCAGAATCTCGTCCGTCGTGATCCGGTCGTTGCGGTAGACCTCGAGGTCGCACCCCAACTCTCCCAGGTACTGGACCAGGTTGTAGGTGAAGCTGTCGTAATTGTCGATCATGAAGACTTTCATGATTGGACACCTGTCGAGCGGGCGGAGGTTCGCGGTTCCAGAGCCGAGGCCAATTCCAGAGCCCGAAACAGGGCACGCGCCTTGTTGCGGCACTCCTTGTGCTCGAGTTCCGGGACCGAATCGGCGACGATGCCGGCGCCTGCCTGAAGATAGGCCTTGCCGTTCTTGATGGCGATGGTTCTGATTCCGATGCAGGAGTCCAGATTTCCCGAGAAGTCCAGATAGCCGACGGCTCCGGCATAGACCCCCCGCCGGCACGGCTCCAGCTCCTCGATGATCTCCATGGCCCTGACCTTGGGAGCCCCAGTCACGGTTCCCGCGGGAAAACAGGCGGCCAGGGCGTCGAAGCGGTCCAACTCGGGGCGCAGCCGGCCCCGGAGCGAACTGGTGATGTGCATCACGTGGGAGTACTTCTCCAGAAACATCAGGTCGGACACATGGACCGATCCGTAGGTGCTGACCCGTCCCAGATCGTTCCGGCCCAGGTCCACCAGCATCAGGTGCTCCGCCCGTTCCTTCTCGTCCTCCAGCAACTCCTCCTCGAAGTACTTCTCCTCCTCCGGGTTCCGGCCCCGGCGCCGGGTGCCCGCAATGGGGCGGTATTCCAGATCCCGTCCCTGCACCCGGACCAGCATCTCGGGAGAGGAACCGGCCAGATGCAGGTCTCCCATCCTGAGGTAGAACAGGTAGGGGGACGGGTTGACGTAGCGAAGAGCCCGGTAGACGTTGAAAGGGTCTCCCGGGTAGTCCGCCTCGAAGCGCTGGGACAGGACCACCTGGAAGATGTCGCCGGCCCGAATGTACTCCTTGGAGGTTTCCACCGCGGCGCAGAAATCCTCTTTTCGGAAGTTGGAGCGGGCGCAACTCAGCGGAGGGAGCGCCTGGTCGGGATCGATGAGAGCAAGCGCGGACGGAATGCTTCGGAGCCGGTGCTCCAGCTCCCGGACCCGGTCCCGGCTCTCGTGGGACATGATGATGATCTGGTGCTTGACGTGGTCGAAAGCCACGACCGTGGCGTAGAAATCCATGAGCACCGTGGTGGCCGGGTCGAGGTGCCCACCGTGAGGGATCAGGTTGGGAAGACGCTCCAGCTCCCGGACCATCTCGTAGGCGAAGATCCCGATGGCGCCTCCGGTGAAGGGCGGCAGGTCCGGACGGGTGGGCTCCCTCAGCGAAGGAAACTGGCGGCGGAATCCCTCGAATTGCCCTTCGAAGACCTGGTAGGGGTCCACTCCCAGGAAGGAGTACCGTCCGATGTTCTCCCCTCCCTCCACCGACTCCAGGAGAAATCCTCTCCGGGCAGAGGAGCCCAGGTTGAGAAAGGCAGTGACCGGGTTCAGAAGGTCGGCCAAAAAGGCCTTGGTGTAAAGCATGGTTCAGAGACTTGGTCCAAAAAAAGAAAGGCCGTGGAGAACTATCTCCACGGCCTTTCTTCTGATCTCTATCTTGGCCCTTTGACGATGGACAGTTCTCCGATAACGATTTGTGCTAGAAGCGCCAGCCGTATCGGAGGAAACTGAAAATCGCCATGTCCAAATTGCCTTCCCTGAAGATACAGAGTCGGCGCCCGGCAGTCAACTCGAAATTGGCTGGACCCTCCCCTCGCCGCTGCCGCTTCTCAGGGGAGCCCCTAACCTCCCGACATGGAGCGGAGGAAGCTGGCGTTGTCGCGAGTCTTGCTCAGCTTGTCCAGCAGGAGTTCCATGGACTCGGTGACGGAGAGGGGATTGAGGACCTTGCGCAAGATCCAGACTCGATTCAGATCTTCCCGCTTGAGCAGGAGCTCTTCCTTGCGGGTGCCCGACCGGTTGATGTCTATGGAGGGGAAGATCCGCTTGTCCACCAGGCGCCGGTCCAATCCCAGCTCCATGTTTCCGGTTCCCTTGAATTCCTCGAAGATGACGTCGTCCATCCGGCTGCCGGTATCGATCAAGGCAGTGGCGATAATGGTGAGGCTCCCGCCTTCCTCGATGTTCCTGGCCGCCCCGAAGAAACGCTTGGGCCGCTGCAGCGCGTTGGAGTCCACGCCGCCCGACAGGACCTTGCCGGAGGGCGGGACCACGGAATTGTAGGCCCGGGCCAGACGGGTGATGGAATCCAGCAGGATCACCACGTCCTTGCCATGCTCCACCAGCCTCTTGGCCTTTTCCAAAACCATTTCGGCAACCTGAATGTGGCGGGAGGCCGGCTCGTCGAAGGTGGAGCTGATCACCTCGCCTCGCACCGAGCGCTGCATGTCGGTCACTTCTTCCGGGCGCTCGTCGATGAGGAGGACGATCAGGATGATCTCCGTGTGGTTGCGGGCGATGGAATGCGCGATGCTCTGCAGGATCATGGTCTTGCCGGCCCGGGGTGGAGAAACGATCAAACCCCGCTGACCCTTGCCGATGGGCGTGAGCAGGTCCATGACCCGTCCCGTCAGGTTGCTCTGCGTCGTTTCCTGATTGACGCGCTCGTCGGGATAGATGGGGGTCAGGTTCTCGAAGAAGGTGCGGTCGCGAGCCACGTCCGGATGCTCGAAATTGATGGCCTCCACCTTGATCAGGGCGAAGTAGCGTTCTCCCTCCTTGGGCGGCCGGACCTGTCCGGAGACGGTATCGCCGGTGCGGAGGTCGAAGCGGCGGATCTGCGACGGGGAGACGTAGATGTCGTCGGGACCGGGCAGATAGTTGTACTCGGGAGCCCGCAGGAAACCGAACCCGTCGGGAAGCGTCTCCAGAACTCCTTCCGAGAAAATCAGTCCGCTGCGCTCCGTCTGGGCCTTCAGGATCTGGAAGATCAACTCCTGCTTGCGCATCCCGGCGGCCCCGGAAATGGCCAGGCGCTTGGCGATCTGATTTAGCGCGTTGATGTTCAGCTCTTTCAGTTCCTGAATATTCAGGGGCTTGCCGGTCTCCCGGAAGGTGGACGTGCTTGCTTCAGACATTTTCGATGGCCTTTCCAATTGATCGCCACGGAATCTTTCACACCAGCCGTCTGTGGCGGGACGTCCGGGAGCCTCAGAGGGTGATCACTCCCCAGAGACCGAGAATGTCATACCTGATGGTTGTCTTCCGGATGGATTCGCTGGAACAAGCGCGTCCTCTCAGTGGACGCCGGCTTGCTCTCCCCCCTCCAATTGAGGCGGCTGCGGTTCGTTCATGTATTCGTCCCGCTGCTGCCGACTCTTTCGATTGATGGGCGTTTCAAGTGCGATGTCAAGAACCTCGTCCATGGTATCGACGAGGACAATCTTGACCTTATCCAGAACAGAGTCAGGGATCTCCTTCAGATCCTTCTTATTGTCTTTGGCCAGTACGACGGTTTCGATCCCGGCCCGGTGCGCCGCCAGGATCTTCTCCTTGACGCCGCCGATGGGAAGCACCTTGCCCCGAAGGGTGATCTCCCCGGTCATGGCCACGTCACGGCGTACCGCGATTCCCGTCAGGGCGGAGACGATGGTGGTGGCCATGGTGATGCCGGCCGAAGGGCCGTCCTTGGGGATGGCGCCTTCCGGCACATGGACGTGCATGTCCAGTATCTTGTGAAAGTCCTTGAGCAGGCTGTAGTCCGAACTTCGGGAACGAATGAAGGAAAGGGCCGCTTTCGCCGATTCCTGCATGACCTCGCCCAGCTTTCCGGTCAAGAGCAGATCGCCCTTGCCCTGCATGGTGGTGGCCTCGGTCAGGAGCACTTCGCCACCCACTTCGGTCCAGGCCAGGCCTGTGGCCAGACCGACTTCATTCGATTCCGCCGCCATTTGGTTCCGGTACTTGTGAGGACCCAGGTAATCCCGGACCTTGCCGGGAGAAATGTCGAAGACCTGATCCTCCAGCTTGATCTTCTTCCGGGCTCGAACCACCTTGTGCGCCACCTTCCGGCAGATGCTGCCGATCTCCCGCTCCAGGTTTCGAACCCCGGATTCGCGAGTGTAGAAGCGAATCAGCTCCAGGATCGCGTCATCTTCAAACCGGAGTGGCCTCCTCTTCAGGCCGTTCCGATCCAACTGCTTGGGCAACAGGTACTGCCGGCCGATCTTGAGCTTCTCCCATTCCGTGTAGCCGGAAATCTCGATGATCTCCATGCGATCCTGCAACGGCCTGGGAATGCTGTGACGAACGTTTCCGGTGCAGATGAAGAGGACGTCGGAGAGATCGTATTCCGTATCCAGGTAGTGGTCCACGAAGCTGTTGTTGTGCTCCGGGTCCAGGACCTCCATGAGGGCGGCTGACGGGTCGCCCCGGAAATCCATGCTCATCTTGTCGATCTCGTCCAGAAGGAACAGGGGATTCCGGGTGCCCGCCTTCTTCATCATCTGGATGATCTGTCCGGGCAGAGCTCCGATGTAGGTTCGCCGGTGTCCGCGAATCTCCGCTTCGTCACGGACTCCGCCCAGCGAGAGGCGGACGAATTTCCTTCCCGTCGCCCGCGCGATGGACCGGCCCAGAGAGGTCTTTCCCACGCCGGGCGGTCCGATGAAACAGAGAATCGACCCGTTGGATCTCTTGCGGGAGAGCTGCCTGACGGCGAGATATTCCAAGATCCGCTGCTTGACCTTGTCCAAGCCGTAATGGTCCGCCTCGAGCACCTTCTCGGCCCGCGAGATCTCGCGGATCTCACGGCTCCGCTTCTTCCACGGCATGGCGACGAGCCACTCGACATAGGTCCGGCTGACCGTGCTCTCGGCGCTCATGGGCGGCATGTGCTGAAGCCGCCGGATCTCGTTCATCGCCTTCTCTTTGGCGTCCTTGGGCATGGAGGCTTCTTCGATCTTCTTCTTCAGTTCCTCCAGCTCGTCCTTGTCCCCCCGCCCCAACTCTTCCTGAATGGCCTTGACCTTCTCGTTCAGGTAGTACTCCCGCTGCGCCTTCTCCATCTGCCGGCGCACGCGGCCCTGAACCGACCGGTCCATCTTGATCTTCTCGATCTCGATCTCGATGGACTCGCAGATCTTCGTCATCCGTTCCGCCGGGTCCACGATCTCCAGCAGGACCTGCTTGTCCTCGACCACGATGGGGAGGTTGGCGGCGACCGTGTCGGCGAGCCGCTCGGGCGTGGTCTTCCGAGTCGACTGCACGATGGTCTCGTAGCTGACGTTGGGATTCAGCTTGGCGAATTCCTCGAACAGCAGGTTCAGGCGCTTTGTGAGCAGGCTCATCTTGGCGCGGGAGACCATCGGAACCGGCTCCACTTCGACCTCGGCCCGAAAATAACCTGAGGCGCCGGACACGCGAACGGTCCGTGCGCGCTGGACCCCTTCCACCAGCACTTTGATGTTTCCGTCGGGAAGCTTGAGGCTCTGGACGATGTTGGAAACGGTTCCGACCTCGTAGATGTCCGCGGAGGACGGACTGTCCTGCGACGCGTCCTTCTGGGTGGCCAGGTAGATCTTCTTGTCCGCCTTCAACGCCACTTCCAACGCCTTCACCGAGGAATCCCGCCCGATCACGAATGGGACCATCATCGCCGGGAAGACGACGACGTCGCGAATGGGAACCATGGGGTAACTCGCGGTGCGCCTGTCTTGGATTTCCGCCATACTCGTGCCGTGTCGCAAGCTAAAAGGTACGGCCGCTTCTCATTGTAGGATGCAGCACCGCCGGATTCGTTTCAACAGCCGGCTCGCGGCCGGCCGAACCGGCAGGGCCGGCGAAAGGAATCCCCTTCAAAACCATTATCCCGCCTTCTCGAGAACCCGAAACACCATTTCGCGGTTCTCCACCATCTCCTTGGTCACCACCAACTCCTCCGTCGTCTTGTTGGAGGGGAGTTCGTACATGAGGTCCAACATAAGATCCTCTACTACCAACCGCAAGCCGCGGGCTCCGATCTTGCTCTTCAATGCCAGGTCCGCAATGGCCCGCAGCGAGCCTTTGGTGAACCTCAGAGAGACGCCCTCGAACTCGAACATTCTCTGATATTGCTTCACCAGGGCGTTGCTGGGCCGGGTCAGGATCTCGACCAACGCGTCGCGGTCCAGATCGTGCAGCGTGCAGACGATGGGGAGGCGTCCCACGAACTCGGGAATCAGGCCGAATTTGATCAGGTCCTCAGGCAGGTTCTGGTTCAGGATTTCCGAAGCGCTTTCCTTCTTCCACCGATTGTCGCCGAGCGAGGATCGGAACCCCATGCCGCTCCGGCCCAGACGGCTTCGAATCAACTTCTCGAGACCGACGAAGGCGCCGCCGCAGAGGAACAGAATGTTTGTGGTGTCCACCTGAACGAATTCCTGGTGAGGGTGTTTGCGGCCTCCCTGAGGAGGAACGTTGGCCACGGTCCCTTCCAATATCTTGAGCAGGGCCTGTTGGACTCCCTCGCCCGACACGTCCCGCGTAATGGAGGGGTTCTCATCCTTGCGGGAGATCTTGTCAATCTCGTCGATGTAGATGATCCCCTGCATGCAACGCTCCCGGTCTCCCCCGGCGGCCTGCAGCAGGCGAAGAAGGATGTTCTCCACGTCCTCCCCCACGTAGCCGGCCTCGGTGAGCGTGGTGGCGTCGACAATGGCGAAGGGAACCGAGAGCATGCGGGCCAGCGTCTGCGCCAGGAGCGTCTTGCCGGTCCCGGTGGGACCGATGAGCAGCACGTTGCTCTTGGAGAGCTCGACGTTCTGGCGCCGCCGCCTGCCCAATTTGATCCGCTTGTAATGATTGTAGACGGCCACGGCCAACTTCTTCTTGGGGATCTCCTGACCCACGACGTACTGGTCCAGGAACTCCTTGATCTCCACCGGCTTGGGCAGGTTCTCCTTGATCGATGCCGCCTCTGCGGTCAGTTCATCGGCGATGATCTCGTTGCAGATGTCGACACATTCGTCGCAAATGAAGACTGACGGACCTGCGATGAGCTTCTTGACGTGTTTTTGGCTCTTGTTACAGAACGAGCACTGGAAAATGTCTTCCACATTCTTCTTCACTTGAGCTCCCCTGTTGACCACGAACACCCGGGAACACCGGCCAGAGTGGTGGGTCCCGGCGAACGATTGTCGAAGCTGTCTGGGATGACCGAGTCCGTCAAGTGTGCTTCTCGATGGTCATGTCGATAATACCATACTCCTTGGCTTCCGGAGTCGCCATGATGAAGTCCCGGTCCACGTCCTTGGCGATCCGGCGCAGGGTCTGCTTGGTGTGCTTGGCCAGGATCCGGTTGGTCGTATCCCGCATTCTCAGGATCTCCCGGGCATGGATGTCGATGTCGGTCGCCTGACCCGACAGCCCCGACATGGTGGGCTGGTGGATCAGGATCCGGCTGTGCGGCAGAGCGAACCGCTTGCCCGGGGCGCCGGCGGCCAGCAGCAACGCCGCCATGGACGCCGCCTGCCCGATGCAGATGGTGGTCACATCGTTCTTGACGAACTGCATGGTGT
>JAPOYZ010000499.1:10705-13408 GCA_026706325.1 Candidatus Aminicenantota bacterium | reverse complement strand
TCATGGTGAGATCGGAGGCGGAATCCCATTCCATCAGCCGCCGAATGTTTTTCCAAAGTGCGAAGGCAGCCGGTACGACTGCATTGACGGCTTCGCTATTCGGACAACGATACAGGCCGATCGAGACTGGCAAGCGATTGCGGATCGGTGTGGTTGGCGGCGGATTCGGCGCCGCGTTTCCCTGGCATCGGCACCCCAACTGCGAGGTGACCGCGGTCGCTGATCTCAGGGAGGACCGGCGAAAAAGGCTGGAAGAGCGGTTCGCTTGCTCCAATGCCTATGCCGACTTCCGCGGCATGCTCAAGGACCCCGCAGTGGATGCCGTCGCCATCTTCACCGGGGCGCCCCGTCACGTTCCCCACTGCGTGGAGGTCATGGAGTCCGGCCGGCATGTCATCAGTGCGGTTCCGGCCGCCATCACCTTGGAACAGTGCCAGCAGCTTCTGGAGACCGTCAAAAAAACCGGCCAGACCTACATGATGGCCGAAACCAGTTGCTTTCACCCAGCCACCATGACTGCCCGAAGACTGAGACAGGAAGGCAAGTTCGGGAGAATCTACTTCACCCAGGGAGATTACATCCATGACCACGGCACCTACCTGATGAAGGGGGAGATGCCGGAGTACCTGGAGCGGATGTTCTTTCACGAAGGTCGGCGGACCTGGCGGTATGGCAACGCTCAAGGCCTCTATATCACCCATGCCAGCGGTCCGGTCATTTATGTGACCGGCGAGAGCCTGGTCGAGGTCGCGGCGGTCGGAACGCCGGTGGATCACCCGTTCTACAAGGAAAACCAGTACGGGAACCCGTATATGAACACCACATTCTTCTTCAAGACGTCGGGTGGAAACTCCTCCCGAATCAACATCCACTGGTGGAGTTCAGCTCCCGGCCGTGAAGGAGCGGATTATTTCGGGACCGAAATGTCGTTGTTCGAGAGGTGGGGGGGTCTGCGTCCTTCCGCTTACGTGACCCGTCCTGATTCCGAACCTGAACTGTTGCAGGCGGACCACTCTGCGGAACTGCCGCCGTCACTGCGGAACGTTGCGGGGCACGGAGGTTCCCATCCCTTCATCATTCATGAGTTCGTCTCCGCCTGCCTGGAACAGCGCCCCCCGTCGGTCGATGTCCATCAGGCACTGGCCTATACGGCGCCCGGAATCGTAGGCTTCCAATCGGCTCTGAAGGGTGGCGACTGGCTGAAGGTTCCCGAATTCGGACCCGTCATTTAGCCGTTTTCGGAGCGCCCGGCGGCTTTGGGAACTCGCGCGGGGAGACGGACAGACTACGTAACTGTCCCCTTCTCACGACCGAGGTCTTCACCCCCCTGTCGCGCTCCTGCCGACCTGGCAGGTTTGAGCCGCATACTCCGACAACGGATGTACTTTGTGCAGCACCTCATAATCGATCCACGTCTGTTTATGGCTCCGTTGGGAGGAGGTTTGGGACCCCGCCACTTCTCCAGAACGTACTGCCTCATTTTAGTCCCAACTGCTTCCCTGATGACGTGATATAGAAGTTAATCCCTATAATGGTAGGACGAATGATGCTCTTGAGAGGATAGAATAGGCCTTTTCTCAATGGGAGTAGAATGTCGTCCATTACGCATCCTAGAGACGTCAGCTTTTCTAGGGATATGTGCCACGGGGCACCAGGAAACGCATCTCTTATTGTTTCAGGGTGCAAAGGAGCCGGTATCGTATATCCATCCTTTCTGCCCTGTATGCCATTCTCGACCACAAACTCCAGAACTTCACAATCAAGCTTGGACATCTGATGCATGATCTCAACATAGGAGATGTCAAGACTGAACCCATCGATATGATTACCCTCGGGATCAACCTCACTCGCAATCAGATGTGCCCATCGTTCCTGAAGATAATCGTCATCTTGATATGATGCCTTGTTCAACAATGGTAACCCGATCGACAGTGCGAGTGGGACAATCTCGGTGTAACGGATGCCTCTTTCGTCGCAGATCCGATCGAACTTCTCACTAATAGAGAGCAAGTTTTTTGTACGGTAGGCGCGCACATGGTCACTGAGCAGTTGTCCAAGCTCATTGGCGACTGGACCTAGAACCCTTTGGAAGAATCCTGGTACTAGTTCTTTATCACTTGACATTGTAAGTCCCTTTCCTTCCCGCCGAGTATTATATATTGCTAGGGCGAGATTGAAATGGCGGTTTTTGAGGCGACAGAGTGTAGAAATGGGCCATCAGATCGATCACCCTATTGTCAGGGCGGAGACATGGTGACTGTCCCCTGCCGTCTCCTGGAGCAGCGCCCCCCGTCGGTCGATGTCCATCACGCCCTGGCCTACACTGCGCCCGGAATCGTAGGAATCCACTCGGCTCTGAAGGGTGGAGACTGGCTGAAGATCCCCGATTTTGGACCTGTCGGTTAGCTGATCCCGGTGGGCCTGGCGGCTTTGTGGACTTGAGCGGCGAGACGAGGCGCCTGTCCCCTTCCCCGTGTTCCCTTCTCGACAATCCCGGAGGATGCCAACCAATATTTGGGCGTCGATACATGCGACCGCCGAGAATAATCTCCCAACGGTCTGTTCGCATTAGGGTTCAAGCCCTTGTCGGCTAGTCGATTCGAGGAGTGAAAGGTCGCTCGAAAAGTCTCTTCTTCCACGCTCTACGTTCGTTTCACCAGCAAAGACTACGAGAGCTTCATTCAAGGCCGTGAAGAAGTGACC
>JAPOYZ010000499.1:0-10695 GCA_026706325.1 Candidatus Aminicenantota bacterium | reverse complement strand
CACGTTTTAGTTCCAGATGATCACGGTTGCGGCTGAACCGATGGCTTAGAAATGCGCCGATGGCCGCGCCGAGAAGCGCTGCCAGCCCCGTCACTGCTTCCGAGGGAGGAACCCAACACGACATTTCATGATCTCCTCAAGAGCATACAGGCAGAACCCGTGGGGCGCGAGAGGAGGTGACTGTCCCCGCCATTCAGGCTGTCCGGCAGAGATCGCGGCGCGCGAGGAGTCGACGGTGTACGCGCGTAATATTGTCGTTCATTGCGGTCGTATAGACCTTACCTCGGGGATTCGAAATGATATTCGGATTCGTGAAATCCTCAATCAGATCTGGGTCATTAGTGTAAAGCAACCGGGCGCCACTGACCTGAGCTAGGGCGAGCACATGCGGATCGTCGGATTTGCATATCCCTCGCCGGCGGAGTTCCGTCTCCCGGTTTTCCACTTCTTCGTGCACCACAGTGCGAGCATTGCGATATTTGATGGCAGTTGCAAACCACCGAAGAAACAGTCCGTGTACTCCCAATTCCTCACCAAGCTTGCCGCCAACGACTAGCATTCCCCGCGGGCCCGAAAGCCATCCCAGGAAGTGCTCAGCCGCAGGAGGCCGTTTCTTCCCGAACACTTGCCCAATAACATTAGCGTCAACGATAGCGCACATTAGAGCCCAACAGACCGCCGCATTTCGTCCATGAAGAACTGACCGTAGCTGTCCGGAGCATTCAGGACGTTGCCCTGTTCGTCATACTTTAAGGAGTGAATCTGGACATCAAGGTTGGAACGCTCAAAGAACAAGATGGACACATCGGCAGGTTTCAAGTTCGCCTTTCGGTCGCGCACATCCATACGGACACGATCGATAATGTACTCGCTGTGAGTTTCGATTATGAGCTGACGACCTCTCGCGGCAGTCTCACAGAATAGGCCACCCAGTGCCGCTTGGGCTCTTGGGTGGAGATGCACCTCTGGTTGTTGGAAAAGAAAAACAGATGGGCCGTCTGGCCGGCACAACTCTGCCACGACGGGGAGCGTTTGGCTGACACCATATCCCACATCGATCAAGTTCCGCTTTGGGCCCTTGTTTCTGGTGCCAAATTTTCTGATTTGCATCTGAAACGGACCTCCCGCTGTATTGCCAAGTGGCCGCACTCCGATTTCATCGAACAAACCAGCATCCTGACCAAAGGCCTCCAATTTTTTTTTGAGTCTGTTCCATTTCCTCTTCTCTCGATAACTCATACTCGCCAGATAAGTGGGGACATATGTCCCCTCTGGATCTCGTAATGGTCTGGTCGGATCGTAGGTTCTGCGGGGGCTTGATCGGATCGGTGCACCGGCGAATGGCTGACCCGTCCAAAACATCTGTCTGAAATGGTTTAGAAGATGGGAGAACTTCTTCGTGATTTCTTTGCCCGGCTTGTTCAAGGAGCCACCCAATTTCTCAAACGTCCCCCGAGATTCATCGTCGTCACCGATCCCATTAAGTACTTGGGCAAAAAAATATGGAAAAAACAACCACCTGTTTTCATATGCCAGTTCCGTCGTCGTAAAACGCCAAGATCCATCTTTCGAACCAAAATCGACAATGAACTTTGTCCCCTTGAGGACCGCTTTAGTCCACACATCGTTCATCTTCCAAGACATCGCCGCCGGTGTTGGTACGTCGGCTTGGGACACAAACTCCACATCGAACCTGAGTTGCTGCCTCGCTACACCTCCACTTAGGCCGATTTCAAAGGAATTAGCCCTACCACCTCGACCACCTCGACTGTGTGCAATCCCCGGAAATCCACCCAGGTCATATGGCGGCTTCCGAAAGTCGGGCTCGATACCCTCGGCAGCTACTTCGCACAAGGCACGGATGGCCGCCAAAAAAGATGTTTTGCCCGTACTATTGTCGCCAACAAGAAACGTCAGCGGTGCCAGTCGAGCCGTCTGCCTTTCGTGAAAGCAACGGAAGTCCGACAGTCTAAGCTCCCGCAGTAGAAGTCGTCGATCCATGTCGATCCTCGAATATTTCTTGTCTGGCCAGAAAATATATCAGGCCCCTCAGTTTCATCCGTCGCGCGCTTCGTAACTGAAATTAACGGTAGCAGTCCCAGTCACTCATCCTGCCTGAAACTACCTAATTCCCCTTCTGCGGCTGCTGATTCTCCGGCCGCAGCGATGGGTGGAGCATCATCTCTTCGTAGACTTCCTCCCCATACCCGATGCCGGCACTCTCCGTCCCGACCTCGTACTGATACTTGAGGATGAACGTGATCAGATCGGCCATCTCCTGGTGATTGATGTTCTCTTCCAGGCCCTCGGGCATGAGGGAGTTGGTCGTGGCCCGGATCTCCTTGATGTTCTCCCGCAACAGGGTATTGCTCAGGTCGTCCCCGTCCACCAGAGTCACGCTGGTGGCCGTCTCATCCCGAAGCAGGCCGGTGTAGAGCCCACCCTTCAGGTCCGTCGCCACGTACTGCAGGTACTGCGGTTCCACGAAACGGTTGGGATCCAGGATGTTCACCAGGAGCGACTCGGGATCCTTCTCCGTGCCGCGGATCAGGTTCGGTCCGATGGGGTGTTCCCGGGAAGAGAGCCTGTGGCACTTGATGCATTCCCGCCGGTAGACGACCTCGCCGCGTTTGTGGTCGCCCGTCAAAGACAAGCTGGCCTGGAATTCAGCCAGCGCCTCCTGTCGAGACCCCAGTTCCTCCGACCCCAGCAGCCGAACCGCCTGCTCCCGGATGGATTCGTCGTCATGGTTCAGAAGGAGTTCCCGGCGCTTGGCGTCGATCTGGCTGGCCGCCACCGACTCCTCCGAGACGGCCTGAAGCAGTCCCTCGGTCCATTCCTGTCGAGCGAAGAGGGTCTCCAGGATCTTGCTCCGGGTTCGGGGAGAATGCGTCATCCAGTCCGCCAGCAGGAGACCGGGTATTTCCGGGCTGTCGAAGCCGGCCAAGGCGTCGATGGCCGCGATTTGGAGGTCCTGAGGCTGTTGAGGATCCACCAGGGATGCCAGTACTGGCTTCACCCGATTCAGGCGATCATGACGAAGCAGCCGGATGGATTGGAGCCGGTCCTCCAAAGAAGCGGCCTCGTCAGCGGTAGTCTTGCCCGCGCGCTCCATGTGGGCATTGATCATGGAGACGGCGGAGGCCGGGAGTCGGCGCAGACCCAAAAGCGAGCCGCCTGAATGGGCCAGGCCCTCGGCCATGCCGATGATGATCTCCTGCCGCGCGGACGGTCTGGCGGCCAGCACCGGATTGGCGGCCATGGCGCCCAGGACCCTCCTCAACTCCCGCGCACGGTTCCGGGCTCCCACGGCGCGCGCGAGCCGGGACAACCACTGGACCGATTCGGGTTGGGCGAGAAACGTTTCCTCGTTCGCCAACCGGGCGAACAGTTGGTGGGAAAAGTCGGCACAGGAACTCAGGACGGCGTTCCGGACCCAGAAGTCGCTCGTATCCTGCCGGGCTATCCGGACCAGTGCGGGAAGGGCCCGCTGACCTCGCGCCTCCCCCAGGCTCAGAGCCACCTGGAACCGGACCCGGATCTCGGGATCCTGGGCCAGATCGGACACCTTCCGGAACAGGGCGCGGGAACGATACAAACGGGATTCGGCCAGTCGGACGGCATGGACCCGGACGCCGGCTTCGGGATCCCCGAGACCCCGTAGCAGGTCCCGGTCCCGGAGGGAGCCGAGCCCCTGCAAGGACCAGAGAGCATGCATCCGGGCCAGGGGACGGGAACTCTCTCTGAGAAGCCGTCGCAGGAGGGGCGCCGCCGACCGGTCCTCCCGCTCGCGGATCAACCGGTGGGCCGTCGCCCGCCACCAGCCCCCGTCATGCTCGAGATGGGAGACCAACTCCTCGATCGTCGCCTCGCCCAACCGGGGCGGAGGAGGCGACACGAACCCCGGGGGCGCCAGGCGATAGATGCGGCCCCGATCTCTTCCACTGGTGAAATCCAGGTGCTTCATCACCCGTTCGGGGACATGGGTCGCCTCGATGAGCTCCCGGGACATGTCCAGAAAGTAAACGGTGCCGTCCGGCGCGTTGACCGCATTGACGGGCCGGAACCAGGTGTCGGTGGACCGGACGAACTCCGTGTTCTCCCCCTCCCCCCGCTCGGAGCGGAAGGTGACTCCGTCGTCGATGAGAACCCGGCGGTGGATCAGGTTGCCCGTGTTGGCGCCCATGAAATAGCTGCCGCGATACTTCTCCGGGTAGGCGTGGCCCGTGTACATGGTCACCCCCGAGCCGGCCGTCAGGTAGTCGTGTCCGACGCCGGCGCTTCGTGAGGACGACCCGGCGAAGATGCGCCGCGCCTGGCGGATGGTGCGCCAGCGCTCCACGGGGCTGATCTTGTAGAGGCGGGTCTGGCCCTGGACCAGGGGCTTCACCTGGTTGGCGCCCGGTCCCAGCCATCGGTGCAGGTCGTAGAAAAGGTGGGGATTCCGTTCCAGGTAGCGGGCCGGCAACACGACGTGGCGTCCCGGCATCCCCTGGTTGCAGACGAAGCGGTTGAACCATGCGTCGAAGGCGTGACCGAACTGGAAGGTCTGGGTGGTGGTCTCGAACCGGCCGCTCACGGGATCGAAGCGGTAATCCCGGGCGCCCAGGGAGACCGGAGCCGCGTCCGGATTCTCCAGGGACCGGATCTCGCCGGCGTTCCCGGAGGCGATCCCATAGATCCAATGGTCCACCCCCAGGATGATGTTGTTCATCATCTGCTGCTCGTTCTGGTGTCCGAAGCCGGAATAGACCTTCTTCCGGATGTCGGCCTTGTTGTCGCCGTCGGTGTCCTTGAGGTACCAGATGTCGGGAGGCGCGGTGACGTAGACTCCTCCATCCCAGACCGTCACTCCGGTGGGCCACAACAACTCGTCGGCAAAGATGTGGCTCTGGTCCAGCGTGCCGTCGCCGTCGGTGTCCTCCAGCAGGCGGACCACTCCGATGGGCTTCTCGCCCGGCCCCGGCTGGTACGGGTAATCCCGCATCTCGGCCACGTAGAGCCGGCCGTTCTCGTCGAATGCGGCCGCCACCGGGTCGTTCACGAGAGGCTCATGGGCCACCATCTCCATGCGGAACCCGTCGACGGCCTCGAACGATTCCAGGGCCTCCTGCGGCTCCTTGGGCGGGACCGGCTGGAGATACTCGGCCAGAGCCGCTTCGTCCCGGGAAATGTCCAGGATCTTCCGGAACGGATCCCGCGTGTCCTCTTCACCCCCGCATCCCAGGAGCGGGATGAGGATTGCTCCCGCGACGAAACGTCCAGCCGTTCGGAGACACAGATTCAACTCCATCGTCATCTCTCCCAATGCCGCCGAGCCCGTCCGGACGGCCGCGGCTCAATTTCGAATCAGGTCAATCGTCCCCGGGGCTGCTTGTCCATGATGGTCCCAGCCACCCTGAGGAAATTGCCGCCTATGATCTTTCGAATATCGTCGTCCGAGTAGCCTCGCACCACCAGCCCCACCGTCAGATAGGGAGCATTGACCAAGGACAGAGGACGGGGCCCGGTCTCCCACTCCCAATAGGTCTTCGTGCCCTTGAAGCCGGTGGTTAGAAACTTCCGGGGTTTCAGGATCTCGACGATTTCCGGAGCCTGCACGGCCCGGCCCATGGGCCCCTGATCCGAGGCCAGCCCAACATGGTCCACCCCCACCAGCTTGATGGCGTGGTCCAAGTGCCAATAGACGCTCTCCGCCCCGAATCCGCCCAACAGATTGGGCACGGTGATGATCCCGATCATGCCCCCTTTGCCGGCCGTATTTCGAATCGCCTCGTCGGTGGCGTTTCGGTTCGGGCTCTTGCCGCCGCGGGACAGCGTCCGGCAAGCCGTGTGGCTGATGAGCACCGGCTCCTGCGAGGCGCGGATGGCGTCCAACGTCGTCTGCGTACCGCAGTGGGAGAGATCCACCATCATGCCCAGCTCGTTCATGCGCCGGATCACGGCTTCCCCCATTTCGGTGAGACCCGGGTCCACCTCCTGATAATGGGAGGTTCCCACCTGGTTCCGGGTGCTGTTGGTCAACTGGCAGTGCCGAACGCCGAATGCGTAGTAGAATTCGAGATTCTTGATGGGGTCCTTGATGTGGGGACCGGCAAAACAGGCGTCGGGCCGGCCAACGTGCCAGATGACGGCATGCTTTCCCTCCTTCTTGAATCCCTCCAGGTCCTCGACTCGAAGGAATTTCTCCATATAGTCGAGATGGTCGAAGGCGTAGGCTTCGCTGGCCAGGTACTCGAGGGAGAACCGCTCGCCTTCACCCTCGGGAGCCCAGGCCACATCGGCGAGACCCAGGTCGACTTGGGAAGTCTCCCACGCCAACCGGTGGTTGGCCTGGAAACCGGGATCGTGGACCACCTCCAGCGCGCGCCATTTCTGAATCTGCGGCCGGACGGTGGAAATGAACAGCTTCCGTTTCCGTTCCGGGTCCGGCTCCCGGTCCAGGACGCCGAGCGCCCAAGCCTTCATCGACTCGGAGTAGAACCCGGTCACATGAACCGGATTGGACCCTCCATAGAGATCGCAGACGATGGATTCCCGGTGGAGTTCGAGTCCATGCTCCAACTGGGCGCGGGTCGGCTTGATCTCGTCCAGAATGGCTTTTCTGGCGCCCTCGATATGTCTTCTGAACCTGCGCGTGGCCAGATCGGCATACTCCTTGGCCGCCGCCTTTGCCTGAGCACTCCCGCCGGGGCCCTGGGAGAGCAACGACAGGGCTCCCATCTGCGCGAGGAACCGCCGACGATCGGTCGCAGACTGCAAGGTCATCTCAATTCCCTCCTGCAATTCCCGGTCAGTCTACTACGAGACCTGGAGAATCGCCCGTTCGGGCCGGATCCGGAGCCTCAAGAAAAACTGGAGAACCCGGCGGTCGTGGTATCCTGCGTCGTGCCGGTGCTCCTTGGACCGGAGACGGAAGCCGTGATCGCATCTCCTCCTGTCGCCATCTCCAAGCTCCTCCCTTGCATGGCGGTCATTCTCTGTCTTGCGGGAGGAGTCCGGAGCCAACCGGGACCGTCGCCCGACAGCGCCATGGAGAAGATGAAGCTGCACCAGGACTACCTGGGGGCGCTGGCCGACCTCGAACAACTGCTGAAGGCTCCCAACCCTTCGCCGGTCATCTACTATCTGGCCGGCGTCTGTCAGACCTCCCTTCGCAACTACCCGGAAGCTGTCGGGAATTTCCGGAAGGCTCTGGACAAAGGTCTCGACAGTTGGGAGCTGAGACTGAGTCTCGGGGTTGCGTACCTCCGCATGGGCCGTGACCCGGACGCCCGCCGGGAGTTGGAGCTGGTGCTTCAGCTCCGGCCCGAGGAGCCGACGGCTCTCTTCCACCTGGGGGAACTGGACCTGAAGGAGGGCCGGTACCCCGCCGCGGAACGGAACTTCCGCAAGGTCCTGCGCCTGAATCCGGGCCACGAAAACATCCTCTTCAATCTGGGGACCAGCCTCCTGCGCCAGGGCAAGGAGGCGGAAGGCCAGGCGGTGCTGAGGAACCACCGCCGGAGAGCCCATCTTCGCGGACGGCTCAAGACGCTTCGCTGGATGTCCGCCTCGCCGCGGGCCAGCGCGGAGGTGTTCGCCGACCTGGGCGACGCGAACCTGGAAATCGGCGATGAGCGGGCGGCTCTGGATGCCTACGCCCGCGCGGAGAGACTGCAGCCGAACACTCATCTGACCGGTTTCGGGCGGGGCAAGCTCAGCTTCCGGCGGGGGCATCTCTTTGATGCCGGCACGCACCTTCGCCGTTATCTGGACCGGGGCGGCCGGAACTGCGAGGCGTTTCTCCTGATGGCATTGGTCGAACGGCGGAACCAGCGCCACCGTGAGGCCTGGGACGCCGCCGTAACGGGTTTGAACGCCTGTCCCCAGTATCCGGGCCTGCTCTCCACGGCAGCCCGGCTGGAGATGGAACGGGGCAACCTGGAACAGACCGGCGCCCTGGCCGATCGGATCATGCGGGCCGACCCGGCGGACCCCTCGGGTCCCTTCATCAAGGCCCTCTCATTACTCTACCGAAAGCGGCTGCGCGACGCCGAGCCCATGGCGCGCAGGGCGCTGGAACTGAACGATCAGGATCCCAAGCACCACAAGCTGTTGGAACAGATCTACCAGTCCAGTGGAGCCTTCGACAAAGCCCGCTTCCATGGCGCCAAGGCGCGGGAATTGGCGGGAAAAACGAGGAGATGAGAGCAGGCGCGGAGGTTGTTCACCCTCGATTCGGAGCGGCGGTTTCCAACCGCCGATTCTTACGGGGGGACAGGAAAGTCCCCCCTCCTGGCGTGGCGGGCTGTGAGAGGTGCTGCTAGCATGAGTTTGTACCCACCGAAATTCGGAACTGACGGAGAAATGCCATGAGAGACAGACGATCCCTTTCACGACGCGAGTGGTTGCGCGGCGGTTTGGCGGCGACCGGCGCTTCCCTCCTTCACCCTTCCGTACTCGGATTCGTGCTGCCTCCCATGGAGGCGGGAGAGACCGCGGTGCCCTTCCTGGATCCCCAGCCGGTGAATCCGGACCGGCCCATGGTCCAGTGGGACCAGCTCGAATCCTGGATCACTCCCGAGTCGGACTTCTTCAGCGTCAAGCACTACGGGGTCCCCGAAGTAGACATGGAGAAATGGCGGCTCACCATCGGAGGATTCGTGGACCGGCCCCTGGCGCTGACCCTGGAGGACCTGAAGGCCCGTCCCAAGAGTCACTACACCGCCACCCTCGAGTGCTCCGGAAACGGCGCCTCGGAGCGATTCATGGGGGCCATCGGGAATGCCCGGTGGAGCGGAACCCGGTTGGGTCCGATCCTGGAGGAATGCGGTTTGAGCCCGGAGGCCACCGAGGTGGTCTTCTTCGGAGTCGACCGCGGGAAGGAGGAGATCCGGGGCAACGAATACGAGCAATATTTCGGGCGCAGTCTTTCGGTCAAGGAGGCCCTGCGGGACCGGGTCCTGCTGGCGTACGAGATGAACGGCAAACCGCTGAGCCAGACCCACGGCGCTCCGCTGCGGCTGGTGGTGCCCGGTTGGTACGGAGTGGCCTGGGTCAAGTGGCTCTGGCGGGTCGAGGTCCATGACCGCCAATTCCTGAGCCGCTTCATGGGGCGCGATTACGTCACGATCCGCGGTGAGGAGCGGGACGGCGAGACCATCTGGCGCGAGACCTCGGTGGGCCGCATGAATCTCAAGTCCATCGTGGCCCGGGTGACCCGCATGGATGGCGGGTCCGTCCGGGTCATGGGCGCAGTCTGGAACGACGGGACTCCCTTGAAGGCGGTGGAACTCAAGCTGGACGACGGCGTGTGGGTGAAGACAGAGTTGGGCGAGGGGAAGGACCATCCCCACTGCTGGACCTTCTGGACGTATGTCTGGAACGATCCCGCGCCGGGCGAGCACACCCTGGTCTCCCGAGCCGTCGACGCCCGTGGACGGGTCCAGCCGTCGCCGGAAGACGATGTGATCCGATTGAAGAAGACCTACTGGGAAGCCAACCAGCAGATCCGGCGGCGGATCCGCCTCTGACCGAATGGGAAAACGTCTGGCGGTCTTCGGCGCCGGCGCCATCGGGGGCCAGGTCGGCGCCCGGATGTTCGCCGCGGGGCACGACGTTACGCTGATCGAGCCGTGGCCCGAGCAGTTCCGAGCCATTCGGGACTCGGGCTTGCGAATCGAAGACGAGAAGGGACCGGTTCTCCATCGTCCCACCGTCGTCCACCCGGACCGGCTCGACCGCCTCGGCCTCGTCGACATCCTCTTCCTGGCGGTGAAATCTTACGACTCCGACGCCGCCGTGAAGACGATGCTCCCGCACCTGTCACCACAGGCCTGGGTGGTGAGCACCCAGAACGGCATCAACGAAGAGATCATTGCCCAGCGAGTCGACGGCGGCCGGATTCTGGGTGTCGTCATCCTCATCAACGCCGTGCTGGAGGCTCCCGGCCGGATCCAGGTCTCCACCCAGTCCGTCTCCCGGTCTTCCAATCTCAACGCTCCGGGAGCCTATGTGGGGGAGTACGTGGGGTCCTCCGATCGCAAGGCTCGGGAAGTGGCCGGTTATCTGAATGCAGTGTGGCCGGCGAAGACGACCCGCGATCTGATGGCCATGCGCTGGACCAAGCTGGCCACCAGCGCCATGGTCAACGCCCTGTCGGGAATCACCGGGTTGCGGTCGGCGCCACTCCTGGGCGAGCCGGAGGTCCGGAAGATCATGATCCGGCTGGCGGAAGAGGTGGTCCTGGTGGCCCGTGCCCATGGACACGGGATTCATCGCGTACTGGGCCCATGTACGCCGGATCAGGTTCTGGCCGCCGCCCGCGGCCGGGATGGGACCATGGACCGGAGGCTGGCCCGGATGTCGGAACGGATCAGTCCCGCAGCCGCCACTTCCCTGCTCCAGGACCATTGGAAGGGGCGGATCACGGAGGTGGATCACTTCAACGGGTTCGTGGTCCGAAAAGGAAGGGAGAAAGGGGTCCCGACGCCGGTCAACGAGGCGGTTCGGCGGCTCATGAAGCAGATCGAGCGAGGAGAAATCGCGTCCGGACTGCACGCCCTCGCGCCCCTCCAGAGCGTCGCGTACATATAGGAGGGGGGACATTTTGTCCCCCAATCTTGGTTGAGACGGCGACGAAGAGGGGGACAAAATGTCCCCCCTCCTAAAAGACTTCCGGATTGACGCAGTGTTGGGGTCGTTGCCCCTCCA
>JAPOYZ010000073.1:10664-13448 GCA_026706325.1 Candidatus Aminicenantota bacterium | reverse complement strand
CCGGAAAAGGTTCAATCAAGTCTGCAGATATTTTATGGACCATTAAACAAGTTAGCGCTTATGGGTTTGTAACCCCCGATTCCGCAGTGTTGGGGGACAGGGATGTCCCCCCTCCTACCTGGTGGCGCCGGCCCCTTGCAGGTAGCGGACGACGTCGGTGTGGCGATTTGAGGCGGCCGCCGAAAGGGCGGTGAGACCCTTCTGGTCCTTGAGGTCCAGTCGAGCTCCCGCGTTCACCAGCGCCTGAACCACCGGAAGGTGGCCATCCGTCGCTGCGCCGATGAGCGCGGTCTTTCCCTCGTTCTCGCGGGCGTCGATGGCGGCGCCAGCCGCCAGCAGCGCTTTTGTGGTTTCCAGCCGGCCGTTCCACGCGGCCCACATCAGGGCGGTGGCGCCGGTGTAATCGCGCGCCTCCAACTGCGCGCCGGCGGCAAGCAACATGCCGACGATCTGCGTGCGTCCCTCCCAGGCCGCCCCCATCAGCCCGCCGCGGTCGTTCTTGTCCTTGAGGTTCACGTCGGCTCCGGCTTCCAGAAGAACCCCCACGGTGTCTCCATATCCCTTCCAGCAGGCCCAGATGAGTGGCGTCATTCCAGCCAGCTCATCCTGCGGATCGATCTCGGCCCCTCGCTCCAAGAGGATCTTGACCACTTCGCTCTGACCCTCCCAGGCGGCGGCTGTCAGAGCCGTGGTTCCCTGCTCGTCCCTCCCGTTGACGTCCACACCGAGGTCCAGCAGGTATTTCACCGTGTTCACGTCTCCCCGTTCGGCAGCCTCGATGAGATGGACGGGCTTCTCCTGCTGCCGGATGACGCCAAGCACGGTTCCCGCCATCAGGAGCGCCGCGCCCAGCCCCCACACCAATGCTTTTCCGTTCCTTGATCTCATGGTTGCGCAATCCTGGCCATGGAGTCGGCCTTGAGCCATCCCACGTTACCGTCGGCCAGCAGGACCTCGACCCACGATCCCGAGACTTCCTGTATTCGTACTTTGGTTCCCTCGTGGAGCGTGAAGACCTGGATGCCCTCTTCTCCCGGAGCGCTCACGGCTCTAACCTCCTTGGCCAGGATGACGGCCTCGGTGGCCTCTCTCTCCTGGCGGACCTGACCCACAAGGCAGGAGGCGGCCACCATCAGCATCACGGATCCGATCCAGACGATCCTGCCGGCAACCTTGCGGCCGCGACTCCACAGAAGCTTGAGGATCCAGGCCGCCGCCGCGACGGCGTAGGAACTCCACAACAGGATCCATAGAGCGTCGCGCGGAAAGTAGAACACGAGGCGTTCCAGGAGCACCAGAGGCCGGAAACGGGGCAACTCCGGGATCCGGTCGACCACCTTGAGCCGAGCCAGCGACAGGTTGACCTCCAGGTCCTCGTCTCCGGGGATCAGTCGAGACGCTCGTTCGTAGTGAAGAATGGCCGGCCCCGTCTCGCCCAACTTGTAGTAGCAATTCCCCATGTTGAAATAGAGTGGACCCGACTCGTAACCCATGGCGGCGATGGCGGCATAACTCTCCAATGCCTTCCGGTAGTCGCCGGCCTCGTAGTGACGATTCCCCTGCAGAAAGAGCCCCTCTCTGGAGTCTCCACGAAGCGGAACGGCAACCAGAATCAGGAAGAGCAGAGCGGCCGCCCTCGATTTCATTGAGCATGCCTCCCTTCCGCCCGTGACGTCAATTCCTGCTCCATTCGGGTCACGGCTTCACGGGCGCCGGCCATCAGATCGCGCATTTCCTCCCGGCCGGAGGAAGAGGGCGCGAACTGCTTCAGGTCGCAGATCTGGAGACAATCGAAATAGCGCGCGAGGGATTCTTCCGAGACTCCCCTGGCCCGCAAGGACTCCTTGACCTCCTGACTGACCATTCCGGCTTGGGCGACGTTGAGCTTGTCGGCAAGGTAACCCCTGAGCGCCTGTCCCACGGCCGGATAGAACTCCTGCTCGGCACCCCGGTCCAGATAGGACCGGGCCTCAGCAAGTCTTTTCCTGGAGACTCGCCGAGCCCGCCTGGCCCGCGCATAAGCCACGTCTCCCTTGAGCCGCATCTGGTGCCGCCGGTAACCGACGGCGCCCAGAAGACACAGAAGCGGCAAGGAAAAGGGAATCCAGAACCCCGTGACCGTCAAACTCGAATCCCCGATCTTGTGAAACGGCCCGGACCCGATCTTGATGAACCGGATATCCTGCGCCAGCAGCTTCACCTCCTGGCGGGAGAGCCCCGCGTTCGCCGCTTCCGCCAGTTGATCGCCCGGCGTTACGTTGACGGACAATTCGGGAGCGCGGCTGATGCGATAGCCATTCGAGGCCGGATCGAAGTAGGCCATCTGCACCGGTCCCAACCGCACCGGACCGGGGCGGCGTGGAATGAGCACGTACTCGAAGGTCTTCTCTCCGGAGATCCCGCCCGGGTCCCGGCGGATCTGCTGCTCCATCTTCGGCGGGTAGACTTCGAAGCTGGCAGGAAACTCGATCCGGGGTTCGCTCAGGCCGGCCAGGTTGCCGTTGCCGGAGATCCGAACCTTGAAGCTCAGGGCCTCGTTGGCCTTGACCTCCGACTTGTCCAGTTGACCGGAAATGGAGAAATCTCCGACGGCCCCCTGGAATTCCGGGGGCCTGCCCTCCTGGGGCAAGGGCAGGACCTGCACCCGAAGCGGATTGGAGGCGACCTGGCGGGTCACCTCGCGGCCGAAGATGTCACTGGAGAAAAAGCCCCGGAACGGATCCCGGGAACCGAAGGGATCCCACGAGCCGCCTCGGGTCTGCACCCGGCATTCCAGAACCAGGG
>JAPOYZ010000073.1:0-10654 GCA_026706325.1 Candidatus Aminicenantota bacterium | reverse complement strand
CCCGCACCGGTGGGGAAGAGCACCATCTTCTTGATCAGCGCCACCGTGTAACGCCGCCCGCCGATGACCTCGCCCTCGGTACGGGGCTGCCGGGGCTGCGGATAGTCCTCCACCCAGAACCCGGCCGTCTCCGGCTGCTTGGAGATTCCGTATGAGGAAATCCCGACACCCGTATAGATCTTGTAGGTCACCACCAACGCCTGATTCCGGTAGACACGTTCCCGGTCGGCGGTTGCCCGCACGAAGAGATCCGCTGGCGATGTCGTATCGGCCGGCCGGCCTCCGCCGGGAGGAGTGGGAACCGGCCTTCCCCCACTGCCGACTCGGATCCGAAGGGGAGCGGACTTGTGGATGTTGCCGTCCAATCGCACCTGGACCGCGCCGATCTCGAACTCGCCCTCCCGGGTGGCCCGAAAATGGAAAATGAAGGTCCGCGACGTGGACATGCGTCCATTCACCAGCCGATACTGCTGCGAGATCCGCCGTCCCAGAAACGCGGCGAACTCCTCCATGGGGGGCAAGCGGGGTTCTCCGGCGCCGGAGGCTCCCTTGCCCGAAACCTCCACCGTCAGCGTAAACTGCTGTCCCCTGGCGACGGAGGTCCGGTCCAGAAACGCGCGGACGGCCGGGTCCTGGCCGCCCACCGGTGCGGTAAGCAGGACCGCCGCCAGAACTGTTCCCCGGAACTTTCTCACCAGTCCTTCTCGACCTTCGCGGTTCCCGGGCGCATTTCGAGCTTCTTCCTGGCTCCCGCCTGGGCCTGAGCCAGAGCCTCCAGCAGGCGCTCGGCCTCCTCACGAGACATGGGTTGAGCGCCGTGGGAAGAGGCTTGGGCCTGATCCTCCCGGGAAGACTCCTCCTGCCGGCTGCCGGAGGCGCGAGACTCTTCGTTCCTGTTTTCCTGCTGGTCTCCCGGGCGCTGTTCAGGATTTCCGGAATCCTGCCGGTCATTCCGAGCCTGGGACTGTTGCTCCTCGTCCTGCTGGTCCGGGCCCTCCTGCTCTTCCGGCTGGTCCTGCCGACCCTGCTGCGATTGATCCTCGTTGCCGGACCGGCTCTCGTCCTGGTTCTTGTCCTTGTCCTGTGCCCCTTCGCCCTGCTGGTCCTGTTTCTTCTGCTGCTGTTGCTGCTCCTGCAACTGCTTGAGCACGAATTCCAGATTGTGCTTGGCATCCCGGTCGCCGGGCGCCGCCTTCAGCGCCTCCCGGTAGGCGTTCAGGCTCTCCTGGAGCTTTCCCTGGCGATAGAGCGAGTTGCCCAGATTGTACTGGGCCCGCGACTTGATCCCGGAGTCCTCCGTCTGCAGCGCTCTGGAGAAAGAATCGGCGGCATCCTCCATCTCTTCCTTCTTGAATTGCGCATCGCCCAGATTGAAACGGATGGCCGGGGAATCCGGGTTCTCTTCCAGAGCCTCCCGGTACAGCTCCAGAGCCTTGTCGTAGTCTCCCTCCGAGTAGTTCCGGTTCCCCTCCAGAACTTTCTCCCTGCCGGCCTGGCTCCAGAGAGGCTGGGAGCCGGACAGCAGTCCCGCCAGCAACAGTCCCGCGAACAGGCGCCGAAATCCCATCACCGAAAACGTCCCTTCCAGACTCTGTCGACGCGCCGCCGCTCGGCCAACAGGAGGTCGGCCAGCAGCAGTATCAGACCCAACAGTACAGGGATCTGAAACCGCTCCTCGTATTGGGCCACCTGGATGGAGGCGAGCTGCTTCTTTTCCATGGCCGCCACCTCCCCGTAGATCCCCTCCAATTCCGACTCGCCGGGGGAGGCCCTCCGATAGGCGCCACCCGTCTCCTCCGCAACTTCGCGAAGCGTGCTCTCGTCCAGCCGTGTCATCACGACTTCGCCGGACCTGTCTTTCTTGAAACCCTGGGTCCGGCCTTCCGAATCGAAGACCGGTATGGGAGTGCCCTGCATCGACCCGATTCCGACGGCGTGGATGACCACTCCCTGGCCGGCCGCTTCCCGCGCCACCTCCAGGGGCCGTCCCAGGTGGTCTTCTCCGTCGGTGATCAGAACCATTACCTTGTGCTTTTTCTCCTCGGCCGAGAAGAGCTCCAACCCCTTGCGCAGGGCTTCACCCAACGCCGTTCCCGGCACCGGAATCGACGCCGTTCCCATGGAGGCCAGCAGGGTTCTGGCCGCCCCGTAGTCGAGGGTCAGGGGACATTGGACAAAAGCCTCCCCGGCGAACCCCACGATCCCGATGCGGTCCCCCTCCAGCAGGCCGATGAGCGTTCCGATGGCGTGCTTGGCCTTTTCCAGGCGGCTCGGCTGGATGTCCCGGGCCAGCATGGAGGCGGACAGATCCAGGACCACCACCAGGTCCTGCCCCTCTCTTTCCACCGTCTCCAGACGGGTCCCGAACTGGGGCCGCGCCAGACCACCCAACAGCAGGCCGACGGCCGCCACCACCATGAGCCCTTTGGACCACTGGCGCCGGCTGCTGGAGTTCCCGGTGAGCCGGGACGCCATGTGGGGCCCCACCAGAACCTGGACCGCGCGCCGCTTCCGCCGGATCACCCAGAACAGAAAGGCGAACAGCAGCGGCAACAGGACCAGCAGATACAGCAACTGTGGCTCACCGAATCGAAACAAGATCCCTTCCCTCTGCCATGTCTGGTTTCACGGCACCTTGCGAAACCAGGTTCCGGAGAGTCCCACCTCGCCCAACAGAAGCACGACCGCCAGGGCCAGCGGATAAGGGAACAGCTCTCCGTATTGGGTATATTGATTCACCTTGATCTCGCTCTTTTCCAACTCGTCGATCTCGCGGTAGATCTGCTCCAGGCTCTCGCGATCCGTCGCCCGAAAATACCGTCCGCCCGTCACCTCGGCGGCTTGTCGAAGCGCCTCTTCGTCGATGTCGACTCGAATCCGGGTCTGGCGGCGGCCGAAGACCGGGTCGTCCACCGGATAGGGCGCCACGCCGCGGGTTCCGGCACCGATGGAGTAGATGCGGATTCCGAAGGCCTGCGCCATCTGGGACGCGGTGGCGGGGTCGATTTCTCCCGCATTGTTGCGGCCGTCGGTGAGCAGGATCAACACCTTCGATTCGGCTTCACTCTCCTTGAGACGGCCGACCGCGGTGGCGATGCCCATGCCCAGGGCGGTCCCGTCGTTCAGCAGGCCCACCTTCAACTCGTCCAGAAAATCCAGGAGGATCCCGTAGTCCAGGGTCAGCGGGCACTGGACGAACCCGTGGCTGGCGAAGACCACCAGTCCGATCCGGTCGTTGGTCCGGCGCCGGATGAAGTCGGCGGCGACCTGCTTCGCCGCTTCGATCCGGTCGGGCTCGATGTCCTGGGCCAGCATGGAGCTGGAGAGGTCCAGGGCCAGAACGATGTCGATCCCCTCCGCCGTGACCTCCTCACGCGTGGCGCCGCTCTGGGGCCTCGCCGCCGCGAGAACCAGAAGCCCCAGGGCAACCAACCGAAGGGCGAAGAGGAAATGGCGGGAACGGGCCGCCATGGGCTTGTACGCCTTCTTGAGAGAGCCCACATGCGGAAACCGCAGGCTGGAATTCCGGCGGCGTCCCCGGCTCAGGATCCAGAACAGGATCAGGGGAAGGATCACCAGCAGGCTGAGAAACCAGGGATCCGCGAAACGGTACGACATGGTCAAATCTCAGGGCAAAGCGGAATCAGATCGGAGGTCCCGAATCTGTGTGGCCTCAATCCTGGACGCGATCCTCATCCGAGGACCCAGAGAAGAACTGCAACCATGCCAGCAATGCCTACGGCCTGCACCACCAGAGCTCGATGAATCCGGGATTCCAGATCGCGAATGGTCGATTCCAGGTCTTCGGTCGTGGGACAAGACGCGATGGCCTCCCGGATTTGAGACAACTCTGCGTTCAGGGTCATCGTGGCCGCTTCGGCACCTTGGCGCACCTCGTCCGCACCGATGCCGGGCGCTGCGCCCCGGTTCAGGCGCGAGTCAAGCACTTTCGAAACGCCCGTGACGACAGCGTCGACCAGGGCCCCAACCAAAATCGGCGGAATAGCAACCATGTGGACCTCCTCAATCTTGTCCGTGGCGGCGACGATCCCGTAGCTGATATCCCGCGGTTTCCGGCGTGAACTCCACGTTAGCAGGCAAAACCGGTTCCGTGGGGCGGGTCACTTCCAGAATTCGGAAAGCCAGTTCCGTGACCCGCTCCTGCTCCGGAACCGTAGGGGTGTATTTGGCGAACTTGACCAGGTCGCAGCAGGGGAAGAAGTCCCGAAACAGCTTCAACTCATCCAGGGCGAGAGACATCTTCCGCAGTTGGTCCAGGAGCTGCGTGGTCGTCGACTCCATGGCCTGAATCAGATACCGCCGTTCCAGGTAGCGGCGGATGATCTCCGAGAGCCGGGTGAAATACGGCTTCAGTTGACCCTCTTCCAGCAGTCCCGAATCCTGGAGCCGGCGTAGCGCCTGATGGGCTTCATCATACGGCGAGAGCCGGGGTTTCCGCGAGACCGCCGACGGGGTCTCCCCCCCTTTCCGGCGAAGATACAGGAAGATCAGGGCCGCCAGACCCAGGGCGGCGGCGAACCAGGGCCACAGGGACCAGAGACTTCGCGGAACCTCCAGCGGCCCTTTGATGTCCAAAATGTCCTTGGAATCGCCCGGCAGGGTGCTCTCCACCCGAACCGAATGCTCCTGGGTCCGGACCGATCCGGCTTGGACACCCTCGCCACGGTAGCCCACCGCCACCGGAGGAATCTCGAAACTGCCCGTCTCGTAGAGAGCCAGAGTGTAGACCACGGTCCAGATCCGGCGCCCGTCATCCTCGACCGGACCCGCGACCTCATGGCCGAGGACCTCGAACTCGCCCAAGTCGGGGTCCGGTTCGGGCAGATCCACTTCCACGCCGGGGTCCGCCGTCACCGTCAAGGTGAGGCGAATCAGATCTCCCACGGTGACCTGGGCCGGATCCACCCGGGAATCCAACTGGACGGGGGATTGACCCTGCAACGCCGCCAGGCAGCAGGCCAGGATCGCAATCGGAATAACGCCGTGTCTCATCGCCGCAACCGCCGGGTCCGGGTCCGGAAGAACCGGATCAACAACTCCAGATAGCTGCGGTCCGAATCCACCTCGATGCTGTCTACGCTGATGGATTTGAGAAAGCTCCGGAGTTCTTCATCCTCCCCGCGAACCTGGGCCTTGAACGCTTCTCGAACCTCCGGGTCGTTGGTGTTGAGGATCAGTTGCTCTCCCGTTTCGGCATCCTCGAACTCGACGAAACCCACTCGCGGAAGCTCCCGTTCCCTGGGGTCCCGGACCCGGACGGCCACCACGTCGTGGCGCCGGTTGGCGACCCGGAGCCCGCGATGGAACCCCTCCGCGAGGAAATCCGACACCAGGAAGACGATGCTTCTTCTGCGGATGACCCGCATCAGGTACTCAAGGGCCAGACCGATGTCGGTGGCCTGATTCCGGGGCTGGAAATACAGCAACTCCCGAAGGACCCGGAGCACGTGGGAGCGGCCCTTGCGGGGAGGCACGAATTTCTCGATCTGGTCGGTGAAGATGATCAGACCCACCTTGTCGTTGTTCTTGATGGCGGAAAATGCCAGCAGAGCGCAGATTTCGACGGCGACCTCTCCCTTCATGCGCTCTCCGGACCCGAACTCGCCCGAAAGGCTGGCGTCTACCAGGAGCATCACCGTCAAGTCCCTCTCCTCGTCGAACAGCTTGACGTAGGGACGATCCATCCGGGCCGTCACGTTCCAGTCGATGGTCCGGACGTCGTCCCCGATCTGGTACTCGCGGACCTCGGCAAAGCTCATGCCGCGTCCCTTGAACACCGAATGGTATTCACCCGAAAAGACGTTGTTCACCAAGCCTCGAGTGGCGATCTCGAGACGGCGCACCTTGCGTAGGATCTCGCGTGGAATCATCTCGGCAGATTTTCACCAGTCCGCAGCCGCATCATGGCACTTCCACGTTGTTCAGGACCTTGCGGACCACGTCCTCGGAGGTCACCTCTTCGGCTTCCGCCTCGTAGGTCAGAATGACACGGTGCCTGAGCACGTCCATGCCGATGGCCCGGACGTCTTCGGGTGTCACGTAGGCGCGATGGTCCAGGAAGGCGTGGGCCCGGGCCGCACGAGCCAGAAAGATGGAGGCCCTGGGAGAAGCGCCGAAATTGACCAGGTCGACCAGCTCGTCCATGCCACACTCGCCGGGAGTTCGAGTCGCGAAGACGATGTCGACGATATACCGTTGGATCTTGGCGTCCATGTAGATGTCCTCCACCGCGTCCCGGGCGCGGCGGACCTCCTCCGGCGACACTACGGGTGCGGCCTCGGGAGCGGAGTTTCCGGACATCCGGCGCATGATCTCCAGTTCCTCCATGCGCGACGGATACCCCACCGACAGCTTCAACATGAAGCGGTCCACCTGTGCCTCCGGAAGGGGGTAGGTGCCCTCCTGCTCGATGGGATTCTGCGTCGCCAGGACCAGGAACGGGTCGTCCAGGGGAAATGTGGTCTCGCCGATGGTCACGGTCCGCTCCTGCATGGCCTCCAGCAGCGCCGACTGGACCTTGGCCGGCGAACGATTGATCTCGTCGGCCAGAATCAGGTTGGAAAAGAGGGGTCCCTTCTTGGTCTTGAAGCTGCCGTCGCTCTGATCGTAGACCAGCGTGCCGATGAGATCCGCGGGGAGCAGGTCGGGCGTGAACTGAACCCGTTGAAACCCGGTGTCGATGGTCTGGGAGAGGGTCTTGACCGTCAGGGTCTTGGCCAGGCCGGGCACCCCCTCAAGCAGCACGTGCCCATTGGTGAGGAGCCCGATGAGCAGGCGCCGGACCATGTATTCCTGGCCCACGATCACCTTGGAAACCTCCTCGAGGATTCGCTCCACCAGGACACTTTCGGCGTCGATTTTCTTTTGGATCTCCCGGATCTCGATGTTCATCTTGGATGGTTCCCGCTTTGTCTATTTTTAAAGGAAGAATGGGGTTTTCGGACTTCGGAATATTTCACGACGGCCTCTGGAGGCGAGTTCCATTTAGCGGATGCCAGGCCGGTGAACCAGGAGCGGCCGCAGCGGTTCCTGCGATCGGACGTCAGCCCACTGAAGCCGCGACCTCACCAACCAGCCGCTTCAGGGTGGCCAGGTCCTTCCCGATGGACTCCAGGACCCGATCCCGGTCCATGGTGAGCCGGCGGCGGCCACGCTCGGCGCCGCCGAGGGAGTATTCGCAGTGCAGGCTGATGGGACCTGCGAATCCCGATTTCAGCAAAAGGGCCAGAAAGGGGCCGACGGGAACCATTCCCTCGCCCAATGGGCAGTTTTCCACCTTCCACCCATCGAGTGTCTCCTTCCACCTGAAATCTTTCACCACCACGGTGTGGATCCGGCCGGCCAGAGCCTTGAAGTTGGTGGGCCAGGCGAGCCCCCCTTCCACGGTGGCGTGGCGAATGTCGAACTGGCAGCCGAGCCAGCGGCGGGGGAGTCCCTCCAGCGCTTCGCGCAGGTCCCACAACGCCGCGCCAAAATGGGACGCGCCGGCGTGGTTTTGGTAGTCGCCGCAGATCCGGAACCTTCGATTCAGATCGGCCAAGCCGGTCAGGCTCTTCCTGATCTCCGCCAGCGTTTCCGAAATCTCCTTCTCTTCCGGGTAGCGATAGTAACCCAGCCGATAGAACGGGATCCCCAGGCCGCTGGCGGTCTCCAGGATCTCCCGGGTTGCCGGTCCATCCGGACGGGTAATGGCTGTCGTTATCGTGGGAACGGTGACACCCGATTCCGCAACCGCCGACACCGCCCCGGGAAGATCCGTCCGCACCTTTTCGGGCAGCACATGCCCTGTGGGGCGGACGGTGAGGTCGATTCCGTCGAAGCCGAGTTGGGACACGGCCACGCCCAATTCCCGATAGTCCAGCCACTGCAGATGCTTGGAAAAGATGCAGTACGTCCAATCGGGGTCGGCCAGCGGCCCACCCTGACCGGAGGGTTTGCCCTCGAGCCGGGTGCCGGCGGCCGCCAACAGGCCAGTCCCCAGCCCGGCGAGGAATTCCCGGCGTCCGGTTCTTTCCGCGTCTGCCCGACCGTTGCTCATCCAGGTGTCAGGTGTTTCGTCCGGCTCCATAGCGCACGAGAGACCATGATAGGCTATCGGACCATTTCGACCGTTGCCGTCCGATTCTACACTGCATCGGACGGCGGCAAGGGAGGTTTTCGACGGAGGAGCAAATGTCCCTGATTCAGACCTTGAACCGCCTCATCGAATACGACACGGCACTGCTCGCCAACACCATCGGATTCATCGACCCGACTCCCCCCGAGGAGTTCTACATGTCGGGCTCCATCCAATCGGTCACCCCTTCGTTGGGGCCCAGCGTGGGAGTGGCCGTCACCTGCAAGCTGGACAGCAGCACACCGGGAAGAACGCCGGACCTGAGCGGGTTCTGGGAGATGGTGAACCATATCGACAAGATGGAGGAACCAGCAGTGTGGGTGTGCGAGGCGGTCGGCTCCCGGCCGGAGCACGAGTGCGTGTTCGGGGATGGAATGGCCAAGGCGCTCGACGTCGCCGGTTGCAGCGCCCTCGTGACCAATGGCGGCGTCAGAGACATTCCCGGACTCATGAGCATTCCCTTCGCCGCCTATGCGCGAGGCCTCACCATCCATCACTGTGCGCTGACGGTCTCGGAAGTGAACGAGCCGGTTCAGGTCGGCGGCATCCAGGTGAACCCGGGAGACATCATCCACGCCAACAACGAAGGGGTCATCAAGATCCCCGCCAGTTGCCTCCGGATCCTCCCCGGTAAGGCGGCCCAGATGGTCGTCTTCGAGAAGGAGGCGCACGAGATCATGCGCCGGCCCGATCTGCCTCCTCTGGAGAAACCGAAAGAGACGGCCCAACTGCTGAAGAAATTCGGGTTCTGACGCGCCGGAGACTCACCGGACCGAGGCCAGGACCGCGGCCGACCCCATCACAGATACCCCACCAGGCTCAGCGTGGTGACGATAGCCAGCAGCGTGAAGAAGGATCCGGCCAGGAACATTCCTATTCGCATGGCCCAGCCGGGGCGTAGTTCCGGGGGCAGCAGGGTGACGTTGACGGCCAGCGTGTGGAAGCAACTCACCCCCAGGGCATAGTTGAAGATGTTGGTGGCGATCTTCAAGAGTTCCAGCGGCGGCGCCACCGAGAGCATGATGAGGCCGAAAACGGCGTAGCCGGCCAGCACCTTGAAATAGACGATCCGGATCCGGCTCGGGTCCAGCTTGCGCAGTCGCGCGCTGGAGGTCCAGAAGACGTCCACCCACCGGCGGATGACTCCGTCGGCCGAGGTCGCCATGGTGGGAGCCAGGACCAGAAAACCGCAGAACATGGTGAGGTACCAGAAGAGCACGCCGGCATCCGGACCCCAGGCCGCCCCCACGTGGTCGCGCACGCCGGACGCCGTCATGCCGGCAGCCACCCAACTGCTGGCTTCCGTGCCCCGGGGCAGGAACTGCACGCTCAGCATGCTGGGCAGGGCCAGGCCCAGAAAGCAGGCGGGCATCCAGACGGCCAACTGATCACGGCACACGTGCCGGTACCATTGGCGGAATCTCCCCAAGGAACTGCGCGTCACCTCGAAGACCATCCCCACGTGGGACAAGCTCAGATTGTGCCCGCCGATGACGCTGGGGATGGCTCCCACGTGACGGCCCATTCCCCAACCCTGATCCCTGGTGTAGTTGCTGATGGGAGCATTGGAGAGCCCCCCGCTGCCGGCGATGGCGGCGAATGCCGCCAGGAGGGCGATGGTGCTGAAGTCGATCTCGGGCATCGTCCCCTTGTCCACCAGCGAGACGAAGATGTTCTCGGTCTCGGCCCCGCCGACGGGCACCGAACCGAACTTGAGGAAGCCGCCGAAAATCTCGGTCCAGGTGGAGAGGCTGGAGTGGAAGATCCCCAGGATCGAGAGAAACCCCAGGACGACCACGATCTTGAAGGTCATCACCGCCCGGAGCGAGTTGTAGATCTTGCCGCCGATGAGCAGCGGCACCAGGGCCGCCAGAAAAATCAGGTAGCCCAGGATCCTCAGGAGCCACCAGTGGGCGTCGTTGTTCAGGGGGTCCGGAAGGACTCCCCCCAGGAGGACGGCGGCCAGCGGGGTGGCCGCGTTGGCCGCCAGGTAAGGGAAGACGGCTCCGAAATCCAGGAATATGTAGGCGATGAGCCAGAACCTGGGTCCAGGCAGGGTGCGGAACTTGCCGGTGAAGATCGGTTCCCCCGTGTAGAGGGTGTAGCGGCTGATCTCGATGTTGTAGAGAACCTGGCTCATGATGCTCAGGGTGGCGAGCCACATGAGAGCGCCGCCGTACTTGGCCGTGACGGCGGGACCCATCAGCCATTCGCCCCCGCCGATGGCGCCTCCTCCCAGGATCAGGCCGGGACCCAGCAACTGGAACCAGTTTCGTCTGGTGAAGACAGGCGCATTCACCAGCTTGCCGGTCTGCCATCGCGGCATCTCCTTGGACCCGGGATGGGGCGCCCGGAAGCTCCCGGCGCCCGAGTCGGGAGACGAGTTCTGCGGCGTCGTATCTGTCATTCCTGAAGCCTTTCCGCTAACTGGACTTCCACCAAATTTCGTTAGCAGTCCGTGGCGAAAGTCCCGCGAGCACCGAGACCGTTCCTGCGCCCGCCGGACAAGGCGCTATG
>JAPOYZ010000363.1:7189-13628 GCA_026706325.1 Candidatus Aminicenantota bacterium | reverse complement strand
CCGATTTCGAAGTCACTGGGCTTGGAGGCCGCCATCAGGGACTCGGATGTGAGCGGCCGTGTGATCAGAAAGGATCGTTGTTCGTTCTGATCCAGGGCGCAGATCCGGCCGGCGTCGGCGGTCTTGGCTTTATCGAAACTTTCGTCCGATTCGGTGGACCAGGGGAAACTCGCCGGATATTGGGCCTCGCGGATTCGGTCTCCGAAAGACGCAAAGCAACGCACCGCGGGATTCCCTTGGAGGAGGATCCGGTCCAGCTCGAGCAAAAACCCGGAATTCTCCAATTCCGCGGCTTTGAAGGATTCGACCACGTCCGGACGCGGGCGGCGATCCACTCCCCGATAGACCAATTCGCCGTTGGCGAATACGAGTATGGAATCGGCCGGCGCCAGGGTTTCCATGTCTGCCGCCCAGCCGAAAAACACAATCCTGTTGCCGTTCTCTTTCACCTCATCCAGATGAACGCGGGATCCGCGCTGGGTCACGTCGAACGGCCGGCCTTCGAGACAAATCGTCGTTTGAGAACGCAGAAACTCGTACGGACGAGCGATGTTCAGAGCCGTGGAAGCCAGATCCCGGTTTTCCGGGAGCTCCGTTTCCATGACCGGGATTCCGTCTGTGGGCCATGGTGCCGGAACCCCGAGGATGCCGGCAATGGTGGGGAGGATATCCGTGGTTCGTGTCGGGCGATCCGACGCCCCGCCCCGTTCTTGGTGGGGAACCTTGATCAACATTGGCACGTTCAGGATGTTCTGGAAGTTGGCGTCGGTCATGGCGCGCCTGGACCCGCCGGGCCGAAAGCTGACGCCGTGGTCCGATGTGACGACAATCAAGCTCGGGTCGTAGAGATCATGAGCCTTCAGCTTCCGGAGGAGGCGGCCCAGGAGCCGGTCGGCGAATCCCACCTGCAGCAGGTGACGCTGGTACGCCAGGGTCACCAGGGCTTCATCCCGGGTCCAGAGGCCCCGCTTCCCGAAGAGGCCGATGTCCCCGCCGGACAGATAGCGTTTTCCCGAGGGGAGATAGACCCAGGGCAGGTGGGGGATCTGAACGTGAATGAAATGCAATCCGGGCTCCTCCGGTCCCGGAATCGACTCCAGGAATGACTCGAATTGCCGGGCCGGATGACCCAACTGCCAAGCCCATCCGTATCGGATGTCAGGCAGGCGGTATGTCAAGTCCTCGGGCAGGACGAGATGAAGATAGATCAGGGAAACATCCACCAGCAGGCGAAACAGGCTCTGCACGGGGGAGCTTGCGCGCGCCTGAGACGCCGGGCAGAGATGCGTCGTGGATTCGAAGACGTTGAGCCGGTGGGAATTCCGGAGCCAGGTGAAGAGATTGTCCGGATAGTCGGCCCGCGTGGGGCGAGCCGTCCGGTCCGGTTCCGGGAGATTCCCGGTCAGCATGGCCGCGACTGCGTATTGGGTGGAAGGAGAAACCGTCGCCGCATTCCGGAACCAGGCGGCGTCTTCGGCCAGCCCGGCAAAATTGGGAAAACGCACGGAGTCGATTCCACCCCGGTGGTCCAGGAGAGACTGAAGAGGGAGTTCGTCGAAGACCACCATGACGATGGGCGTCTCCGTCCTACCACTGTCCAATGCGACGCCTTGCGGCGCGTCCGGTTTGAGAACGCTCTGAACCGAGGGATTTGCCAGAAAGAGCGCCGGAACGATGAGCAGGGCCGGCGAAAGGAGAGTCAGATACCGGCGCGCAGTTGGGGAGCGGTCGTAGACGAGTGTCGTCGACCCTGCCAGCAGGCCTGCTGCGCCGGCGAGGAGTATTCCCGCATCCGGCTTGAGGGTTTTCAGGACCAGCAGGCCGAAAAGAACAACAAGGATCCCGATGCCGGCGCCGTGGAGCCAACGCTTCGCGCCGATGGCCCATCCCGCCAGACTGGTCCCTGCAACCACCAGTCCCGGAACAGCGAGGACCAGGAAGAAGATCAGGAACGACGCTTCCAGGACTCCCACCTGGCGCGAGACCAGGTACTCAGTCTGTTGGGAGAGCAGATCCAGAACCGGTTGCGCCAACGACAAGCTGGAGAGAGTCCCGATGTGCAGGGCGTATTTCCAAACTCGGTTCTCTCTCGTGGCCGGCATGTTCTATCGAATGGTGTGCCCGCGCTGGCCCGCACAAGGGGCACCCCTACTATACGGTTTGCGGCGAACGCCCGAGCGCCGATCGGTCCTACTCCTCGCTGGAGGTCGAGCTCGTCGCCTCGTCCTGGGCGCGGACTTTCGGAAGTTTGGCGATCAGGAACAGCGACACCACCGCCGCCGCCAGGGCGAAAATAAAGCTGGCCTGGAACCCGAAGTGATCGGCCAGGGCCCCGTGGGTGCTGGGAGCGAAGAAGCTGGCGCAACTGGTCATCATCAGGATCGACATGTTCCGGGTGGAGAGCGCGGGTGACGAGATCCCGACGATGTAGTTGGGGAAGTAGGCGCCGCCCAGCTCACCGGCCCCCATCAATCCGAAGGCGATGAGGAAGAAGTAGCCGGGTACCGTCCAGCCCCAGATGATGGAGGTCCCCAACAACACCATGCAGACGAAGAGGGAGGCCCTCAGGCCGTACCGCAATGTGATCACGCCCAAGGCGTATCCGGCCACGGCTTTGAAACCGAAGCGAAGGGCCATCACCCAACCCGAGTAGTCCTTGGGGTCGCCGCCCAGGACCTCCCGGCTGTACAGCGAGAGGGTGGGCATGGCGGTGAAGACCATGAACCACATGAAGAAGCCCAGCCACAGGTAGACCAGCGTTCGGTTTTGAACGAACGACTTGAAACTGCCGGAAAAGTAGCCGACGAAGGGTTGACGCGGGGTCTCCGGGACCGAAGCCAGATGGTAACGGCTGGTCAGGTAGCAGGCCATGCCCATGCTGGGCGCGCCGATGAGGTAGAGCACGGCGAAGTCGTATGGGTAGGGGAGCCACTCGATGCCGCCCCCCAGCACGTACTGCGCCCACAGTGAGCCGGCCACGGCGAAGATCGGTCCCAGGGCGAAGGTCCACTTGAAGGCCCAGGCGCGGCCTTGGGGTGTCGTGCCCCGCTTGAGGCACTGGTACTTGTACACCTGGAAGGTGTAGGCGGAAAAACCCTGGATCAGGCCCTGGCCGATGACTGCGGTCAAGCGGACCAGATCGCTGAACGGCGCGAACAGGCAGATGCAGACCAGCGAGATCATGGTGGTGGTCACGGCGCAGGCGACCACGGCGGTGGTCCGGACGAACCGGTGGGGAACCAGCCACGACAGCAGGGGAGGAGCGAAGGCGCCCAGGAGATAGGTGGAGGCCGGGAGGTTGGCCACCATGGCGCTGGCCCCCAGCTTGTCCGCAAGGGCGGCCTGGACCACGCCCACGTAGACCACCGGCGCCGCGAACATGAAGATACACATGGAGACGACGTAGAGGAGGCCGTTGCGGCGGCTCATCTCTTCGGTGGGGAGGAAGGGCGTACCGGTCACGCCGGGTTCATTGGGCAGCATTGGTCTCAATGGCAACCTCGGCACTCGAAGTTGGTTCCGTGGCAGGGCAGGCAACTGGCCTTGTCCAGTTGGATCTTGCCGGTCCCGTGGAGATCGGCGAATTCTTGTGTGTGATCCGCGGGCCGCAGGTTCACCCCCTCCAGGTGGCAGTAGCCACAACTGAAGGGATTGTCGATCTCCGAGTGACAGACTAGGCAGTCGGACATGACGGGAAGGGGAGTGGCCTCTCCGGCGTCGAGTCCCCGGTGGCAGGCCATGCAGCCGCCGGCCTGGTCCAGCAGGGGACGGATCTCAGGTGATCCGAGATACTTGCCGCCGTCGATGGCAGCCGCCAGGAGCGGGGCGAGGTCCCCCAGCCGCACGTGGAAGGCGTGGTCGAACTTGTAGCTGCGCTCCGGGGAGGTCCAGCGGAGCCGGTCCGGGTCGAGAGGCGTGCGCTCGGCGCCGGAGTGGCACGACAGGCAGACCGCGGGCCGTGGGAAGATCCGGTCGCCGGCTTGACGGCTGGTTTCGGCCCCGGCGTGGCAGTGGGAGCAGGCCAATCCCAGTCCGAGATGAACCGGGTGGGAGAAATCCGGGGAGGCGAAGAGGGTCAAGCCGAACAGGAGGGGCGCGCCAAAGGCGAAGCCGGCTTGGCTCAGGCTCTTCCCGGACATGCGGTCCGCTCCCGTCTGGGACGCATGGGGCCATCGCCGGGGCGGACCTGTGCGCCGATTCACTCCGCGAACACCGGTCAGCCCTTGGGTCCGTAGGACACCCGCCAGATCTTGCCGGCCCCGTCGTCGGAGATCAACAGCGACCCGTCGACCATCTGGAGCAGCCCCACCGGCCGTCCCCAGACCTCGGGGCGATCGGGCGCCAACATCCAGCCCGTGAGGAAGTCGGTGGGACCCGAAGTGGGACGGCCCTTCAGGAAGGGGATGAATGCAATGGAATACCCGACCCGCACCGATCGGTTCGAGGAGCCGCGAAAGGCCAGAAAGAGGCCGCCATGGTATTTCTCGGGGAACTGGCTCCCGCTGTAAAAAAGGATGTCCAGGACCGACACGTGTGCGCCCAGCAGGACGTCCGGGTAGCGGCTGCTGTCGACCCTCTCCTGGTCGGTCTCCTTGTGGCGTGGCTCCTTGTGGGGACCGGAATAGGCGTCGGGGAAGCCGTAGAAACCGCCCTTTTCGATGTGGACCAGGTAATCGTCCGGCAGATCGTCGCCGAGTCCGTCCCGTTCCTGCACGCTTCCCCAGAGCTCATCCGTCCCCGGGCGCCAGCGCAGACCCACGGTGTTGCGCAAGCCGGTGGCGAAGATCTCGTGTCCGCTGCCGTCGGGATTGATCCGGTTGAGGGCCGCGCGGACGGGAGGATCCCCTTTGCCGATGTTGGAGCTGGACCCCACCGTCACGTAGAGTTTCTCGCGCTGCCGGTCAAACAACAGGGTCCGGGTCCAATGGCCCTTGCCGAATCACGCCATGGAGAAGACCTCTTCGCCCTCTCCCGTGATCCAGAGGTTTTTGTAGGGGTAGCGTTTGACGGAGGTGGGCTCGGCCACGTAGAGGTAACCCCGGAAGCGGGCCAAACCGTAAGGCCGGTCCAATCCTTCCAGGAGGACGGTCTTTTTGCCGTGCATCAGCCGGGTGACGGTCCCGGTCGGTTCATTCCGCTTGCCGCTGTCGGTGATCAGGATCTCACCGGTCGGACCCAGGAGCATGAAGCGCGGTTTCTCGAAACCGCTGGCGATGACCTCGGCCTGAAAGCCGTCGGGGAGCTTCAGGCTGGCCCCCTCGGGCCGGGGCACGATCTTCGGTCGGTTGCTGGACGACTTGGAATGGAACGGCTCGGGAAGCTTTCTCCAGTTCACCGGAAGATCGGACGATTGAGCCAGGACGGCGCCACCGGCCGCCAGCAGGATGCACCAGGAGAACCCGAGGAGTTGACGCGACTTCATGATGGTTCGGGATGGTAGTTTCCGCACGCGGGCGAGTCAAGGCGCGCCGCCCTCGATTGACTCGACGCTGGAGAGGGCGAAACAATGCGGTCCGGAAGACGCTGACGCCGGAGTTTCTGGAGGCGTGGATGGTGGGGGATCGCCGGTTGCCTTCTGCCCTGGACCGCTGGCCGCGGATTCGGGATCGGCTTCAGGCCCGCCGGCTGCTGCTTTTTCTGTCCTACGACGGGGCGCTGGCGCCGTTGGTCACCCGGGAGGACATGGCGGTGCTGTCCCGGGGAATGAAGGAGGTGCTCGGCCAACTGGCCGGCCTGTGCCCCACGGTGATCGTGAGCCGGCGGGGACGACAGGACCTGGCCTCCATGGTGGATATCGACGGCCTCTATCACGCCGGCAGTGACGGGTTGGATTTCTCGGGACCGGGACTGAGGGGCGGGTCGCGAGCCAAGGTGGAGTGGGTGCTGCAAATTCGCTCCCTCGCGGCCGACCTGGTCCAGGCATTCCTGGGAACCAACGGTGTCCTGGTGGATCCCAGGGACGTTTCCCTGGGCCTCCAATTGGATCCGGCCGCCCGGGCCCGCTCCCATGAAATAGAGCGCATTCTCGATTCGGTTCTCCGGGGATATCCTCGCCTGCAGAAGATCCGTGACCGGGATGGTCTGCTGGTGCGGCCCCGGTTGGAATGGGATCGCGGAAGGGCGGCCACGCGGATCGCGGCCGAGTTGGCGCCGTCCGGAACCGGACGGATCCCCCTTTACGCGGGGACGCACCCGGCCGACGAGACGGCTTTTCATGCGCTGGGCGCGGAGGGGCTGACCTTCGTCGTGGGCGGGGCCGAGTCGGCCACCGTTGCCCACTATCAGCTTCAAAATCCGGTCGAATTGGAGTCCTTTCTCTTTCGTCTCTCGGACCATATTCGAGGGACTGAAGGCGTATCGCGGCGGGGGAATTGACATGCGGGCCATGATCCTGAAGCGGCCGGGGACGAGCCTGGAGCCGGTGGACCTGCCGCCCCTG
>JAPOYZ010000363.1:0-7179 GCA_026706325.1 Candidatus Aminicenantota bacterium | reverse complement strand
GTGCGCGTCAAGGTGCGGGCCTGCGCCGTGTGCCGCACCGATCTGCACGTGGTGGACGGAGATCTGACCGGCCCCAAGCTGCCCATCATCCCCGGGCATGAAATCGTGGGAGAAGTGGCCGAGTTGGGTCCCGCAGTGCGGCGGCACGCCGTCGGGGACCGGGTCGGAATCCCCTGGCTGGGATGGACCTGCGGGCAGTGCGGCTACTGCCGTTCCGACCGGGAGAATCTCTGCGAACGGGCCCGGTTCACCGGGTATACGTTGAACGGCGGCTACGCCGAGGAGGTCGTGGCCCACGAGCGATACTGCTTTTCCTTGCCGCCGGAGTACTCGGACATCGAGGCGGCCCCCCTCCTGTGTGCCGGCCTCATCGGCTACCGGTCGTTGGTCATGGCCGGTCCGGGACGGCGCCTGGGCCTCTACGGGTTCGGCGCGGCCGCCCACATTGTCGCCCAGGTGGCCCGGCACCAGGGGAGATGCGTCTATGCCTTCACCCGTCCCGGCGATAGAACGGCACAGGATTTCGCCGTGTCCCTGGGGGCGGTCTGGGCCGGGGGTTCCGAACGGATGCCCCCTGAACCGCTGGACGCCGCCATCATCTTCGCCCCGGTGGGGCCGCTGGTGCCGCTGGCTCTCGAGGCCGTGGACAAGGGTGGAACCGTGGTCTTGGGCGGAATCCACATGAGCGACATCCCGTCGTTTCCCTACCGCCTGTTGTGGGAGGAGCGCCGGCTCTGTTCGGTGGCCAATCTGACCCGGAAGGACGCGGTGGAGTTCCTGGAGGTGGCCCCTCGGGTGCCGGTGCGCACCGAGACCGAGACGTTTGCTCTCGCCGAGGCCAACGAAGCCCTCCGCCGGTTGGCGCAGGGCGAGCTGGATGGAGCCGCGGTGCTGGTCCCTTGAACCGGGATGCGGCGCTCGCTGCGCGCGGGTAGGGCTTACGCGGCAGGCTCGGACTCATAGTAGACTGACGCCGGGTCCGGGCATGCGGCCGGAAAAACGCAGCATCCTGTCCGTTAGGAGGATCGCCATGTCATTTCCGGTGGGGGCGGATTCGATAGCTCGTTTCGCGGGACCCGGAGCAATGGGAGCCGTCCCATATGCGTCGAGGCTCGGAAGGTTTGGATGGTTGTTGATTCTGGTACTCTCCACGGGATCGATGACAGCCGAGCCGCAGCCACAGCTCCTCCCTCATCGTGCGGAACTGGGTCCGGGGGTTCATGCCGCCGGGTTCTCCCACCAATTCGCCAGCGCCAATTGCGGATGGGTGGAGTTGGAAGCGGAGACCCTGTTGGTCGACCTGCCCCGGGGCCGATCAGTGGAGGCCTATCTGGACCGGGTCACGGCTCAAGGTAAGCGGCCCGCGCGGCGCCTGGTATTGACCCACATCTGGGAGGATTCGTCCTGGGCGACCTATTCGGCCTACGAACCGGTGGAAAAGCGCTGGTACCGCTCTCCCGAACCCATGGGACCGGACGCGATCGCTCCTCTGGTCGACGCGCTGATCAAGGGAGGCGTCAAACAAATCGTTACCTCTCCCAAGATTCGCCAGCGATTGTTGGGCAAGATGCCGGATCTGGATCCGTCCATGGTAACGGCCCTGTCGAGTCCGGGCTTCGTGGGAGACTCCGCCCGGTCGATCCGGTTCCTGCCGCTGGACGGAGTCTGGGACGAGGGAGCCGGGGCCCTCTATCTGCGGAAGGAACAAGTCCTTTTCGGCGGCCCCCTGGTCATGAACGGCATCCGGTTCCATCCGGAAGGGAAGGACACCGCAGCCTGGATCGAGGTTCTGGACCGCCTTCGGGACCTGGGCGCGCAAGAGGTCGTGCCCGGGTTCGGTTCCTGGACCGGTACGAACATGCTGGGGCGTCTCCGGGACCTGCTGGCGGAGCTCCGGGACGAGGTCGCCTACGGGATCGCCATCGGATACTCCCTGGCCGAGGTCCGGAAGTATGTCCGGATTCCCGACGGGCTCCAGTACTGGACCACCCATTCGCGCCCCAGAGACCCGCAGATCGACCATGTCTATCGGGAGCTCACGGTCCCCAATGCGCCCTTCCACGGCCGTCCGCCCCAGCCCGGCGACTCCAGTCCCCATGCGTTGGTCCTGATCGGCGACAGTCCCCATCCACCGGCGCCGATCCGGAAGGCGTTGGCCATGGTATTCCAGGCCACCGGCGTGACTCCCCACTTCACGGTGGACGTGAACGCCCTGTCGGCGGAGAACCTGTCCCGGGTCCGGTTGCTGGTCATTCTGCGGGACGGCCGCCAAGTGGAGCGCAAAGGGGAGGGCCGGGAGCCGTTGCGGGTTCTGGTGGATCCCCTTCATGGGGAGATCAAGACCTGGATGACCCTGGAACAGGAGCGGGCGGTGGTGGATTTCGTGGAGAGGGGCGGCTCCTTCCTGAATCTCCACAACTCACTGGGGCTCTATCCTCCCGCCGGACCCTACCTGAAGCTGGTGGGGGGACGGTACATCGGGCATGGACCCTATGAGCGCTTCCGCGTCGAGGTGGTGGACCCGGATCATCCCATCACGGAGGGTGTCAGCGACTACACGACCGCCGACGAGCAGCACTCGCCGGTCATCTACGACGAGAGCCAGGTCCACATGATCCTGGAGAGCCGGATGGACAACGGAATCGCGGTCCCCGCCGGCTGGGTCCGCGAGGCCGGGAAGGGAAGAGTGTGCCACTTGGCCGGCGGCCACCCGGCCGAACCGCTGTTTCACCCCATGTACCAGCGCCTGATGAAGAACGCCGTCCGCTGGTGCCTTCGGGCCGAGTGATAGGAGGGGGGACTTTCCTGTCCCCCCGTCTTCCTTTGTGTTGGGGTCCGATTCGTCTGCCGGGATGTGTCAGGAGTGTAGAAGCGTAAAGGGGGGACTGTCGTCGCCCCTACCCCCCCTAATTGGCGGTAGGAAAACCGCCGCTCCTACGGCGACAAGAATGTCGCCGCTCCCGGCGGTAGGAAAACCGCCGCTCCTTCGGCGGCAGGGATGGTGTGGCTCATCGCAGGAAGTCGAAATCGCATCCCTGGTCCGCCTGCAGGACGCGTTCGAAGTAGAGCCGGCGGTAGCCTCTTGATTCGGGCCGGACTCGGCGACGGAAGCCCGCAAGCCGGCGCTTGATCTCCCGGGGCTCTACCAGGAGGTCCAATCGCCGGGCCGGAACGTCCAGCCGGATGGGATCGCCCGTGCGGACGGCGGCCAGCGGACCTCCCGCTTCGCTCTCGGGGCAGACGTGGACCACCACCGTTCCACGAGCCGTGCCGCTGATGCGTGCGTCGCTGATCCGGACCATGTCCCGCACGCCCGAACGGAGCAGTTTTCGGGGGATCGGCAGCAGTCCCCATTCGGGCATGCCCGGACCGCCGAGAGGCCCGGCGCCTCGAAGCACCAGCACGTCCCCGGGACCGACTTCCAAATCCGGATCGTCGATGCCCTCCAGCAGTTCGTGGTGATCGTCGAAAACGATCGCCCGGCCCTCATGGCGCAGCAGTCCGGGCGCGGCGGCGCTGTGCTTGATGATGCATCCGTCCGGAGCCAGCGACCCGTAGAGGACGGCCAGGCCGCCGGCAGGTTCCAGCGGGCGGTCCAGGGGACGGATCACTTCCGGATTGTCGTTGCGCGCTCCCTGACAGTTCTCGCCCAGGCTCTTTCCGGTGACCGTGGGCTGGTCCAGGTCCAGCAGAGGCGCGATCTCATTCAAAAGCGCCGCCGCCCCTCCTGCGTAGGCGAAGTCCTCCATCAGGAAACGCCCCGCCGGCTTCAGATCCAGGAGCACCGGTGTCGTCCGGGACAGTTCGTCGAACCTCTTCAGGGACAGCGGGATGCCGGCGCGTCCGGCCACGGCCAGAAGATGAACGATGGCGTTCGTGGATCCGCCGATGGCGTGCAGCGTGTGGATGGCGTTGTCGAACGACGCGGCGCTCAGCAGCCGGGACGGCTTCAGATCCCGTTCCGCCAAGTCCACGATCCGGCGTCCGGCGCGGTGGGCCAGGCGGGTCCGGCGGGAATCTGCCGCCGGATACGCGGCGTTTCCGGGCAGCGCCAGTCCCAGGGCTTCGGCCAGTGTGGCCAGGGTGGAAGCGGTGCCCATGGTCATGCAGTGCCCCGGACTCCGGATCATGGCGCCCTGGAGATCCAGCCAGTCTTCCTGCCCGATCCTCCCGGCTCTCAGTTCGGCCTCGAAGCGCCTGCAATCGGTGCACGATCCCAGCTCCTGGCCCCGCCAGTGGGCGGTGAGCTGTGGCCCTCCGGTCACGAGGATCGCCGGCAGGTCCGCGCTCACGGCTCCCATGAGGAGTCCCGGCGTGGTCTTGTCGCATCCTCCCAGCAGGACCACGCCGTCCAGAGGATTGGCCCGGATGCATTCCTCCACGTCCATGCTCAGGAGGTTGCGGAAGAGCATGGCGGTGGGCCGCATGTTGAACTCGCCCAACGAGATGACCGGGAATTCGAAGGGCACTCCACCCGCCTGCCAGACCCCCTCCTTGACCCGCTGGGCGAGGGTCCGCAGGTGGGCGTTGCAATGGGTCAACTCGCTCCAGGTGTTGCAGATGCCGATGAGGGGACGGTCCCGGTACACGCCGGGGTCGAGACCCAGTCCCTGCAGCGCCGCCTGCCGAGTCCACCCGTACAGTTCGGGGGTGTCGAACCACTCGCGGCTGCGCAAGTTACGCTTTTTTTCGTTCTTCAACCTCTTCGTCCCCTCCCCGAAAAATTCCCGATTCCTGTGTTATCATGCCCGCAACTCCGACACAATTCGGAGAGGGCTCGTTGGCCCGAACACCCCGGAGGGCGGTGGAGGGCCGTTCCTGCGGCGGATTTTGTGACTGCTCGGTCCGCGTCCCGCAACTCAGAAAGGAGATCCATAATGTTGAATTCAAGGGGATTCGTGACGTTGCTGGCCCCCTCTCTTCTTCTGCTCTGCAGCTGTGGCGGGAACATCAACGAGGAACTGATCGATGCCGCGGGGGAAGGGGATGACGCCGCCGTCAAGGAACTCCTGGCACAAGGGGCCGACGCCAATGTCGCCAGCGAGGAGGAGGGACAGGAAGGACAGCTCGCCCTCATCCTCGCCGCCGGTCACGGCCATGACGCCGTGGTCCAGTCCCTGGTCGGTGGCGGCGCCGACATCGAGATCCGTGATTCCGAGCAGCGGACGCCGCTCATGGCGGCCGCGGCGAGCGGTCAGGCCGGGACGGTCCGGGTCCTGCTGGAGGCCGGCGCCGACGTGGAGGCGCAGGACAACCGGAAGCGGACGGCCGTGCTCTGGGCCGCGGCTCGGGGCCACGACGAGGTCATCGGCGCGCTGGCGGAGAAGGGAGCCAACCTGGACGTGGCGGATCAGAGCGGCGGAACCGCACTGATCATGTCCCTCGGGGCCGGACATGGCGAGACGGCGCGAGCGCTGCTGAGCCACGGCGCGGACGCCTATGCCATGACCAGCGACGGATCTCCTTCCGTCTTGCTGGCGGCCAAACTGGGTGACACGGAGAGCGTCAACGCCCTGCTGGAGGAGGGAGTCGACGCAGAGGGAACGGATCCGGACGGAAAGACCTCCGTGGTGTGGGCCGCCGAGGGTGGACACACCGAAACCGTCAAGGCCCTGGCCGAGTCGGGAGCCGACGTCAACGTGCAGGACAGCCAGGGTTGGACCGGACTCATGTACGCGGCGGTCAACGGGCATGCCGAAGCGGTCAAGGCGCTGCTGGAGGCGGGAGCCGACGCCAGGGCCAGGAACGAGGACGGGAAGACGGCCCGGACGCTGGCCCAAGAGGGGAACAAGGAGGAGGTCGCCGCCCTCTTGAAGTAGCCCATGTCCGAACCGTCCGCGTCCAATCTGAGCCGCCGCCGTTTCCTGGAGAGGAGTTTGGCCTACGGAGCCGTCGCCGCGGCTCCTTCCACGGCTGCGAAGGCGGTTTCGGCTTCGACGGCAAAACGTTCGCGGGAACCCGGATTCTCGCTCTGGTGCGCTCCGGGGGGGCTGATCAGTCCCACACGTCCTTCCGACGAGCCGGCCGTCATCGACTTCGTCGAAAAGTGCGCCCGCCATGGCGTGACCCATCTGATTCCGACCCGCGGATCCCCGATCCTGGCCCAGGCGGCGGCGAAAAAGGGGATCGTGATGCATCCCTACATGGCGTTCAACAGCCATGGCGCGAGGCGGATTCGGGCCAACTGGTCCCTCAACTACATCGGTCTTCCCTACGGTTCCGCCAGACTCAAGGAAAAGCTCGATCGCCATCGTCCCATCTGGAACAGCCCCCGGGCCGTCCTGAGTGTCAGCCCCTTTGCCGAGAAGCACCCCGACTGGTGGGCGCTGGACCGGGAGGGGGACCGTGATCTCAAGTTGGGGAGCCGGCTCTCCATGAGCTTGGCCGTGCCCGAGGTCCGGTCCTACGTGGTCGACCGGTATATGAACATCGTGGAGGAATCGGGCGGCCATGGCATCCAGGTGGAGTTCGTGAGCGAGTTACGGGACCGCCACGGCGCGGCGATCCACGGCTACGAACCCCCCATGGTGGAGGAGTACCGGAAGCGGTACGGCAAGAGCCCCTTGGAACTCCCGAACCATGACCCGGACTGGCTCCGCTTCAGGGCCGGATTCGTCACCGAAACCCTTCGGGCTCTGCGCCGCCGGTTGAAGGAGCACCGCCCTGAAGCTCCCCTCTCCATAGCCGTGATTGCCCAGGACCTGGCGGGGCCGCACGGAGACCGCTATCTGGGTGTCTTCCAGGATCTCCGCGCCTGGCTCGACGAGTCGCTGATGGACGCACTCTACCTCTGGTTTCGGACCACTTCGGACGTGAACCGGGTTCAGCGCCATACGAGCCAGTTGTCGGAATTGATCGGGGGACGGTGCCCTCTGATCGTGGAGCTGTCCTGCTACCACGTGGGGAGCTTCCAGGATCCCAAGCTGATGCTGGAGGCCGCCCGCGCCGCCCTGGCCAACGGAGCGGAGTCGGTGGGGATGTACCGCGGCCACGCGGTGGACCAGTTGAATTTCTGGCCTCTCATCGAGGAAATCCGTTCGCTGGGGTGATCACGATCGTTTCAGCCGGCGATGAAGAGTGGGCCAAGAATGTCCCCCCTCGGGAAAGAAGAATGGGGGACAAGGATGTCCCCCCTCGTGTGCCCGACATGGGCTGTCTCTAAGGGATGAGAGATCCCGA
>JAPOYZ010000176.1 GCA_026706325.1 Candidatus Aminicenantota bacterium | reverse complement strand
GGACGGCCGTGTCCTGGCCGAGATGGTGGAGATTCTTCCTGCCTGGTCCGGATAGCCGCTACAAGAAGTCTCACGCCCCAAGGAAGAGGCAGGATCAATCGCCGGCGACGGCGGACGGGCGGTTCTCGAAGAGGGTGTCCAAAGCGGTCTGAAGACGTTCGCGGGCGGCAGGTTCCTGGTCCGATGAAATGGCCTGCGTCTCGTCCGGATCGTCCGCCGCGTGGAAGAAGCGGCCGTCCCGGTACAACTTCCAGTCCCGGGTCCGAACCCAACTGCGGCCCCGGTGCTCCGCGAAGACCCAGTCCCGTCCCTCGCCTGGCCCGCCTCTCAGGAGCGGCGCGAAACTGGTCCCGTCCAGGGTTTCCCCAGAGGGAATCTCGGCGCCCCCCAACTCCGCCAGCGTGGGCAGCAGGTCGCTGAAATCAACCAAGGCTTCGGTCGATTGACCCGGGGACAACGTCCTGGTCCAGTTGGCGATCGTAGGCACCCGGGTGCCGGCGTCGGTGAGATCTCCCTTGCCTCCGGGGATTATCCGATCTCCCATCCGGCTCGATACCGGTTCCCGGACGAGATTCCCGCCCTGGGCAGTGATGATGGACCTCTTCGGAGTTCCGTTGTCCGTGGTGAAGAAGATCAAGGTCTTTTCACGCAATTCGAGGCGGTCCAGAGCTCCCACCAGACTGCCGATCCGCTGGTCCATGGCCTCCACCATCTCGGAATAGCTGTCGTAACGCCCTCGAGGACCGAAGGGGACGGGTGCTTCCAGGTCGTCGGTGACGTCGTGGCAGAGCGCCATGGAGTAGAAGGCGAAGAAGGGACCCGACTGGTGACGTTCCATGAATTCGGTGAGGAACCGCACATAGACGTCCGGTCCGTACTGGTCGTGGACGTCGCCACGAACCCGGCCGTTCTCCCAAATCAGTGGCTCGTAGTACCGGGGTCCTTCGTGCCACCCGAAGAGGCAATACTGGTCGAAACCCAGCCGGAAAGGGTGTTCGGGGTCTTCCCGGAGGAGGGTGAGCTGCCACTTGCCCGCGATGGCGGTGGCGTATCCGGCTCGCTTCAGTACCTGGGGCAGGGTTCGTTCCTCCCACTGCTCGGGGAAGGTTCCCCAGACCGGGTGACCCAGCCGGAAAGGGTAGCGCCCGGTCATGAGACAGACCCGGGAGGGGTGGCAGACGGGCATGCTGTAGGCATGCTCGAAGCGCAGCCCGGTTCGGGCCAACCGGTCCAGGTGGGGAGTCGAGTAGGAACTGCCGCCGTAGCTGCCCAGCACCTCGCGTCCCACGTCGTCTGCCAGGATCAGGAGGATGTTGGGCTGTTCCGGCTTCCCAGGGACTTCCCGGTGCTGTTCACAAGAGGTATTGGCCGCCAACAGGAGGACGGCCAGCAGGATCAGAGCATTAATTTTCAATGAATCGTGAGAATAGTCCAAATTTTTGAAGGGGTCCACGGTCCCGAGTAGTCTTATTTCTGGTCTTGTTGCAGCCCACCGTAGTAAGCTGAACACCACAGGGCACCCAAACACGGCCCAACCCCAAATGATGTCCACCAGGAGCCGGCCCCGAACCAAGATCGTCTGCACTTTGGGGCCATCGGTACGATCCCGGTCCAGCATTAAACAGTTGGTCGAGGCGGGAATGAACGTGGCCCGCCTCAACATGGCCCACGGGACCCTGGACGACCACGCGGCGGCGTTCGGCCACGTTCGTTCCATCGCCGAGGAACTGAAACAACCCGTGGGGATCATGGTGGACGTGCCCGGCCCCAAGTACCGGACGGGTGAAGTTCCGTCGGGATCACTGTCATTCAAGGAGGGTCAAAAAATCACGCTTACCAGCCGGCAGAGCGCAGCAGCCGGTGGGGAAGACCCCGTGGTGCCGGTGAAACCGGCGGGAATCCACCGTGACGCGCGGGTCGGCAACCGGATCCTTCTGGCCGACGGAATGGTGACCCTGGAGATTCGCGAGGTTCAGGGCGAGGACGTTTTCTGCGAGGCTTTGACCGCGGGTGAAATCACTCGGGGCCGGGGAGTTACGACTCCGGGCGTCGAGCCCTCCCAGCCTTTTCCCGACGAAAAAGCGACGTCCGCAATGGGATTTGCCGCTCGGCAGCAGGCGGACTTCGTCGCGCTATCCACAGTGACCACATCCGATGACGTGGCGAAAGCCCGTGAGATCCTGTTGGCAATGGGGTTCGGCGGCGGGATCTATTCGAAGGTTGAACGCTCCCGGGCCGTCACCAACCAAGCGTCCATCATAAATGAAAGCGACGGCATCATCGTGGCCCGGGGGGACCTGGGAACGGAGATCCGGCTGGCCCGGGTACCCGTCGTTCAGAAGGAACTCATCGCCCTGTGCAACGAGCTGGGAAAACCGGTGATCACGGCCACGCAGATGCTCGAGTCCATGATCTCCCTGCCGGTCCCCACGCGAGCCGAGGTGACGGACGTGGCCAACGCCGTCTTCGATGGCACGGATGCCGTCATGCTCTCAGGAGAGACTTCCATCGGACGGTATCCCCTGGAAGCGGTCCGGGTCATGGCGGAGGTGTCGATGGAGGCCGAAAAAGCCCTGCCCTACGACGCCATGCTGGTGGACAAGAGGGACCACCTGGAGCCTCTGACCGACGACGCCATCTCCTACAATGCCTGCCAGACCGCACATCAACTGGGCGCCTCCCTGATCGTGGCGTTCACCGAATCGGGGGGCACCGCGAAACGGGTCTCCAAATACCGGCCCCGGACGCCTGTCCTGGCTCTGGTCCACAACGAGCGGACGCGGCGATCCCTGACCGTGACCTGGGGAGTCCAGCCGGTGACCACCGGAAGCCTGGAGCAGACCGACGACTTCTTCGACCGGGCACGGGAGGAAGCCGTGCGCCGGGTCGGTCTGAAGAAGGGCGCGCTGGTGGTGCTGGTGGCCGGCGTCCCCATCGGCCTTCCCGGAGGAACCGATCTGCTCCGGGTCCTGACTATCTGACCTTTTTCTGAGAGGATGTCCCCGTCGTTCTTCCCGGGTGTCGAAGGGGAGAGTAGTCCATGATTCTGACTCAAACCGTTTGGCTGGGACTTCACTGGGTGGACTGGGTCGTCCTGATCTTCTACCTGCTGGCCGTCTCCTTCATCGGCTTCTGGTCCTACCGGAAGGTGAAGGACCTCACCGACTTCTTCATGGGGGGACGCCGCTTCGGCAAGGTCTTCATGATGTTCTTCGCCTTCGGAGTCGGAACCAGCAGCGAGCAGGCCCTCAGCGTCGCCGCCGGGTCCTTCCGCTACGGCCTGGCCGGGATCTGGTACCAGTTCCTGTGGCTCTGGGCCACACCCTTCTACTGGATCATCGCGCCCGTCTTTCGCCGCATGCGGGCCTTGACCACCAGCGACTTCTTCCAGGCCCGTTACGATTCTTCCACCGCCACGCTCTATTCATGTCTGGGGATCGTCATGTCGGTGGTCTTCATGGCCGGAGCCCTGTACGGCAGCGGGGAGATGATCGAAGGACTTGCGGGAGGCACCGATCCGGCGACGGGAGAGCCTTATTTCCCCATGGAATACGCCGTCGCCGGGATGACGGTGCTCTTCGTCCTCTACGGAATGGCCGGAGGCCTGGGCGCCGCCATCATCACGGACTTCATCCAGGGCGTCCTGACCATCGTCTTTTCTTTTTTGCTCCTCCCCTTCGCGTTCAACGCCGCGGCCCGGGTGGCCGGGACCTCCAACGGATTCGAGGCGCTGCACCAGGGCGTCCCAGGCCGGAGCGGCTCCGAGTTGTTGAGCCTCACGGTCACGGAGCAGGTGAGCAGTCTCATGGGCCAGGAGCCCATCACCCTCTTCTATGTCGTGATGCTCTCCCTCACCGGGCTCATCGGTATCGTGGTCCAGCCCCACATCATGGGGGTCTGCGGCGCCGGGCGCACCGAGTTCGAGGGGCGCTTCGGCTTTACCGTCGGCAACTTCATCAAGCGGTTCTGCACCATCGCCTGGACCTTCACCGGGCTGGCCTGCATCATCATCTACCTGACGCCCGAGAACGGGTACCTGTCGGCCGCCGAGATCCAGCGGGTCCAGTCCGATCCCGGGACCCTGGCCGCCTTCGCCAACCAGGTCTTCGGCCGGGCGGCCCACGACATTCTGCCCACCATATCCGTCGGGCTCGTAGGGCTTCTCATGGCGTCGCTGCTGGCGGCGGTGATGAGCACCTGCGACGCCCAAATGGTGGTGGGATCCGGGCTCTTCACCGAGAACATCTACAAGCGCTTCATCCATCCCGACGGCAGTGAACGCCACTATCTGTGGGTCGGGCGCCTGACCGGCCTCGGGATCGTCTGCCTGGCGCTGCTGATGCTGACCCAGTTCGACAACGTGATTCAGGTCCTGACTCGTTACATCCAGCCCATCCCCACCTTCATGGGCCTGGCCTTCTGGTTCGGCATCACCTGGAGGGGCTACACGGCCAAGGCCGTCTGGGCCTCCACCATCGCCACGGCTCTGGCCTGGTACCTGACCCAGACCCACAATCCGTTCGAGACCATCGCCGCCCTGGGGAGCTCCCAGTTCTTCCAGCTCAACATCGACTATCTTCCGGGCCTGGTTCGGGGCTGGCTCCACGAGCAGGTCCCGGGAATCATGCAGGTGGTCCAAGGGGCCGGAGGCGAAGCGGCCTACCGGACCCGCCTGCCTTACCAGATTCTCATCTATCTCTCATGCGGCGCGGCGGCCGGCCTGGCCACCAGCTTTCTGACCCGGCCCGTCGCCCGGGCCAAGCTGGACCATTTTTTCCGGCTCATCCACACCCCGGTTCGGGAGGGCGAAAAGATCGACGAGCCTTGCACCCTCCCGGAGAACCCCTTGCCGGCCGAGACCGACAAGCTGATCTCGGCGGGTGGACTGGAGATTCCCCGGCCCGGTCTGGTGGGCTTGGTGGGATTCGGTCTGGCCTGGGTAGCCGTGGGAGGCCTGATCTGGCTGACCGTGACGTTGGCCGGGATCGGCGGATAGCTTCGGCTTCCCGCGCGGCGTCGGGGGATTCGGCTCCCCCGGCGAACTCCAAAATTTCAGGCAGCGAGCTTTCCCGATCGGGCGTCCGATCCGGGACCGGTGTTCGGCTCCCGGAAGACTCGCCAGAAGACGAGGGCGCACAGGGCCGTGATCACCGCGGGCACGGCAAACACGATGTCGTAGCGGGTCGTTCCGCCCAATGTGGCCACCTCCTTGAGCCAGCCCGAGAACAGGCTCCCGATGAACAGTCCGATGCCCAGGACCGCCACGTTGATCAGCGACTGGGCCGAAGCCCGGATGTCTTTCGGCGCCACCATGTCCGTGTAGATGAACGCCACCACGAAGAAGAAGACGTAGCAGAAACCGTGCAGCGCCAGTGAGCCCACTACGACCCAGACCAGAGTAGGAGCCGTTTCGTACAGCGGCCAGGCGGCCGCAAAGATGACGTACCGGACGGGCCAGGCCAGGATGCCCACCAGCATGGAGACGCGAACGCCCCAGCGGGCCAGGGCGTAGGGAAGGATCAGCGCCATGGTGAAGATCTCGGCGATTTGTCCGATGGTCATCCAGGCGGGCAGATTCTCCGAGGTGATGCCCACCGCGGGACCGATGGTCTGGAGGTAGGGAAAGGTGAGGATGTAGTAGAGCTGCAACTCGGTGGCCACCACGAAGGCGATGATGAAGAAGCTGAGGTAGTTCCGGTCCTTGAGGAGTCCGAACGACTTCCGGAACGCCAGCGGGTCCGGAGCCTCGCGGGCGGGGGGCGTGTGGGGCAGCGCCAGGGAAAAGAGGCCCAGGACCAGGGAGAATGCAGCCGCCAGGACGAAGGTATCGATGTAGCCGGCCGCTTCCGTGTCCAGCGCGACCCGCATCCCGGTCAGGGCCCAGTTGGCGCCGATCCAACCCAGTGTGCCCCAGACCCGGATGGGCCCGAAGTCCCGCTGTCCGTCGGCCAGATGCTGAAACGCCAGGGCATTGGACAGGGCCAGGGTGGGCGCGAAGACCAGGCAGTAGAGGAGCATCAGGATCAACATGGCGCCCAGGGTTTCGGTGTACGCCATCCAGAGCAGGAATCCCGCGCCCAGCAGATGAAAGATGGCCATCGCCACCTGGGTCGGAAGCCAGCGGTCGGCGACCTGGCCTCCGGTGAACGGAGCCACCAGGTTGGCCAAAGGAAAGGCCGCATAGATCAGTCCCAGACCCCACCCCGAAAACCCCAGTTGCGCTTCCAGGTACCCGGCCAGGGCCGGTGCCCAGGCTCCCCAGATGGCGTACTGCAGGAACATCATCAGGCTGAGCCGGGGATGGCTGAACATCCTCTTCATCGATTCCTCTCCTTCTACCCAGTCATTCGATTTGGCCTGGGACGGTCAGGGCAGGGCCCCCACCTCGACGGTGAGGCTCCTGGGTTGGTCATCGCGGCGCTCCCGGATGCGGAGTTGGACGCCATCGTAATCGGCGGACTCCACGCCCTGGAAGTCGTTGGGAATCCGCGCCAGAAACAGGATGTAGCTCCGGGTGTCCGTTTCTCCCGCGTCCAGGTATTCGTAGACTCCTTTGTCCAACACTTTGCCCAGTTGGAGGAGGGTCGGGAATGGTTGGTGGATCCCCGTGGTGCCGAACTCGAGCCCGCGGGCACTCACCTTCCCCTGATGCCGGTAACGCCACATGTTCAGCCATGGATACGCGGAGATCTTCCAGAGAGAACCCACCAGAAGCCCGGCCGAGGGCGGCGCGGCCGTCACCCATCCGTACTCGACTCCGGGGTCGAAGATGAACGCGGTGACATCATGGCCCGAGGAGCCGTCGTCGGTGCTGCTGAAGAAACGAAGGTTCGCCGGCGTTCCCCCAATGGAGATTCGGGGCCACCGGTCGGCGTCTTCGGTCGACTGGGGCACCAGTTCCTCCTGGACCAGCCCGTGGGAGGCGTTGCAGTCCACGATAGTGGTGTCGTCCAGGAAGGGAGGGGCGATGCTGGGATGCTGCACCAGGTTGTAGACTCGCCCCGCCGCCCGGACGTTGGTGACCGCTTCGGTCACCGTGAGGGACGCCTCATTCTCCTGGAGCCGGACGGTTCGCTTCACCTCCATCCCCGCCAGGGGGAGTTCGCATCCCATCCGGAGCTCGCTGTCCGCGGCTTCACCGGCGCCCGGGTCGAGCCGTTCCCAGACTACCCGGGGAGCTTCTCCGTGGTAGGGCATCCCCATCTTCTCCTCGGCCGGCGATGGGGCGCCCCAGCGGTCGAAGCAGATGAAGTGCCCCTGGAGGTTGGGTCCGTCCGGACTCAGCGGTTCGATGTCCTCCGTGGCTCTCCAACTCAGCGGGTTGACGCCGTGGTCCAGATAGTGGAAATCAATGATGCCCCCTCCCCAGCGGTCGAGCGTGACCTGGGAGAGTCCATTCTTCAGGACCAACGAGCGGGGTGTGGACGACGGTTTCTCCTGGGGAGGCGTACAACTGGCCATTCCGGCCACAAACGACAAGGCCAGTCCCAGCCATAGGGGGTCCAAGAATTCCAGAGTCTTCAAGATCATGATCATGCTCTCCTGACAGCAGCCTGCGGCTGATATCGTCGCCCTTACAAGTTCTGCTCCTTCCAGCGCGTCAATTGGTGCGCCAATTGACGCGGCTTCGCCGTACCGGTGACGGCCAGTTGCCGGATCGTGACCGAAGCCGCCAAGTTGCCCACCAGGGCGGCTTCCGGAAGGCTCGCTCCGCCACACAGCGCCAACACCGCGCCGGCGGTGAAGCTGTCGCCGGCGCCGGTCACGTCCAGGGGACCCTCCACCCGGACGGCCGGCACCCGGGTCATCTCGGGGTCGGTCACCAGTGCTCCCGCATCACCCAGGGTTACACAAATAGGTGCGCCGTTCCGGGACCGGAACCGGGGCAGGACCTGTCGAATGGAATCGATCGGGACCCTCTCACCGGGCCCGGGACTGGAATGCCTCACCGCCTCGAACTGGTTCGGCTTCAGAATCATGCGGCGGAAGTGGTGGATTTGAGCCCGGCTGTCTGCCCAAAAGACGATTCGGGGATGACTGCGGGCCAGATTCGCCAAGCCGTCGCGGACCTCTGCGGTCACGACGCCCAGGTCCGGTTGTTCCACCTGATCCTCGACGATGACGGCATCGACATGATCCAGCAGGCCTTCAAGATCGGCCAACATCTCCTGGAGGAGATCCGGCGGGATGGGGTCGCGGTTGCGGATGTCATACCGCTCGTGTTCGCCGGATAGTCCTTTCCGGCACAGGTCTCTCGGCTTCAAGTAGGTGGGCGTCAGCAGTGCCTTCCGGCGCCGCAATCCCCGGGTCGTGCAGTCGATGCGTTCCAGGCACTTCCGCAACTCGAATCCCTGGCCGTCATCTCCGGTGATCCCCAGGGCGTGGATCCGGCCGCAGTGCAGCGAGGCCAGGTTGTTTACCACAGTTCCGGCAGCGCCGGGACTGGAGCGAACGGCGGCAACCTGGTGGGCACTCTTGCCGGTCTCCAGACTTCTCTCCTCCAGATCCGGATCGACCTCCAGATACTGGTCCAGAAAGAAATCTCCCAAGACGGCGACCCGGCACGACGGGAACCGGCCGGTCAATTCTTCCAGTCGGGATCTCTTCATGATTCCGGTGAAGGATCGTTTGGTGAGAGCTTTCCTGCCTGAATCCGGTCCAGGACCAGATCGTAGAGGGCTGGGACCGTCGCCGCGTGGTTCCCCTGGACGTAGAAGCTCTCCCCTCCGTCGGCCACGGTTCGTACCAGGATGGTCTTGAAGGGCCTGAAATAATATCTGGGGTCCGACTTGCCGGCCTCCCGGGAGGTGTCCCCCAGGGGAACCAGATCGAAGACGGCCGTGGTGAAACGGGCGATGCGCCGGCCTTTCCGGTGAGCCACGTTGCGAGCCATGGCCAGGGCCTTCAGGTAGATCTCGGGTCCCATGACGGCCGACCCGATATTGAGAAAGACTCCACCCTGGAGGCGGGTCACCGACTGGGTGAAGATCAGGAAGTCGGTGTAGGAGGCGGCTCCCGTGGCGGCTCCGTCGAATCCCGGGTGCTGGTGGATGATGTCCTGGCCGATGGAGACGTGGACCGTAGCCGGGACCTGCAACCGGAAGGCCGCGGCCAGGACGCTCTCTCGCCGGTACGGGAAGGACTCCTCCTGGATCATCCGGCCCACGGCCTCCCCCAGGCCGATGCCGTCGCGAGCCGCGGCTGACGCCGCCTCGTTGATGCGCCCGGTCTCGCGCCAGAGACCGAACTGCCCCTCGGCCACGTAGCGGACCACGCTTTCGCAGGTCTCCCCCAACAGCGCCAGTTCGAAGTCGTGAATGGCGCCGGCGCCGTTGAGGGCCAGGTGGCCCAGGACTCCCCGCTCCATGAGATCGATGAGCAGCGGGGAGTTGCCCTCCCGCAGGACATGCGCACCGCAGGCGAAAATGACGGATCGGTCCGTCCGAGAGGCTTCCACGATCCGGTTGGCCAGCAGGGGCAGCGCCGGATGCTCGAAAGGTGCACGACTTCCCTCCGGCGTTTTCGACACGTCCGCCGCCTTCAGGTCGTGGGTCCGCCGGCTCAGGGGCAGAAGGCGCAGGCGGCTGCGGTCGAATTGAGGGAAGGGCATTCACGTTCGCTGGAACAGGCAGCGGATGAGGATCCTCCAGTCCCGGAAGTCGGGCACCAACAGGTCGGCGCCCGCCGCGCTCAACCGTGTTCGTTTCCAGGGATCGGGAGACCCGCCGGGATTGGCTTCGTCGGTGGCCAGCGCAATGGCGACGCCGCCGCACGACTTCACGTTTTCGATCTCCACGTAACCGTCGCCGAAGCCCACCAACGAGGCGCCTTCGCTCCGGTTTTCCCGGAGGGTTCGTTGGATGACCATTCGCTTGGCGTGGTCCGCGTAATCTTCCCGGGCGCCGTAGACGTGGCCACCGAAGAATCCGTCCAGCTCCAGGAGGCGGGCTTCTTCCCGGACGTACTGCTCATCGGTGCCGCTGGCCAGGTAGAGCTGGACGCCGTGCTCCCGGAGGGCGCGCAGCATCTGAACCGATCCCGGAACCAGGTAGTCGGCAGGGCGGGCCTTTCCGGTGCGCAGGCGCCGGCGCCGGTGACGGATCTTCTCCATCAGAAGGTCCAGGTAACGGCTCTTGTATTCCTGTGGATCAGCAGGTGCGCCCCCTCTTTTTTCCAGCTCCTCCGCCAGCCGGATCATCTGGTAGATGGTCTGCCGGCCCGTCAGCTCGGTGACGAAGTCGGTCACCACACGCTCCAGCTCCTCATCGCTCTCGCCGGTGCCGCTCTCCTTCAGGATGTCCACCATCATGGGGATCATGACCTGGGGCCAACCTTCGCGGATCAGGCTGAGGGTGCCGTCGAAGTCGAACAGGGCGCAGCGGGGGGGCCGGGACCGGGAGACGTCCCGGAGCACCTCCACGGTGGACCCCTCCAGATAGGTGGGTGTGGCAGGAGTCGTCAACGCCATGATGAAGAGAAGGATACCGTCAAAGACCGGTGGATGCGACCTTGGCCAAGCAGTGACCGACGAGCGAAAGCGTTGTGTTCCGTCGGCTGGCGGCGCCCTTGTGAGGCGCCTCCGACTGGGCTATGGTGATCCGGCGATGAGTCGAAAGGCGGACGAAGACCGGAGCTGGCGGGGAAAGGTCGGGAAGCTGTCCCCGGTGGAGCTGGAGGAGTTCCTGTCCGGAGACCCCATCTGCCGGCTCGGTTGTCTCGACCGGGAGGGATGGCCGTACGTGGTGCCGTGCTGGTTCGAATACAGTGACGACGGATTCTACATCATTCCACGGGCTCGTTCCGCCTGGGCCGGGCACATTCAACGGGAATCCCGCGTGTTTCTGTGCATCGACGACTCCACCCGCTACAATCGGAGGGTCCTGGTACGGGGCGAGGCCGAGGTCCTGGAGGAGCCCAACGTAGGCGGCAGATGGGTCGAGATCGCACGCAGAATGTCGCTGCGCTACCTGGGACACCGGGGACCGGACTATCTGGTTCCGACTCTGAACGAGCCCAGGTGGCTGTTGTTCGTCCGGCCCCGAAAGCTCATGAGTTGGCAAGGGGTCGATTGGGCCAAACGATACAAGCACGGCGATTGGTAGCGACGGTTTAGGTAGCTGTTTGCAGGATAATTTGGGAGGACACCCTGATGGCTGGACCCAAGGTCGAAGCGATTTATCAGTTGAATCCGAATCACGTGGATTGGCTCAAGCAGATGGCCGACAAGTACGATCTGGGAGACCAGGACAAGGCCCTCCGGGTGGTCATCGACTACGTCCTGACCGAGGCCGACGAATCGACGGTCTTCGAAGACATCCGCTGCCTCTACTGCTGATCGGTTTTCCGGGCTGCTAGCGCCGGCCGCGGCGCCGCTTCCGAGTCGCCTTCTTCCGGGATTTCCGGATCTTGGCCCAGGCGTCTCGCAGGGTCACGGTGCGGTTGAAGACCAGCCGGCCTGGAGACGAGTCCTCCGAATCCACGCAGAAATATCCCAGCCGTTCGAACTGGACCCGCCGCCCGCCCTGGGCATCCGCGAGGCTGGGCTCCAATTTACAGTTCTCGAGCACCTTTAGAGAGTCAGGATTGAGGTTCGAGATGAAGTCTGATCCGGTGCTGACTTCGTAGGGGTTGTCCTTGGTGAACAGGCTGTCGTAGAGGCGGACCTGAGCGTTCACGGCGTGGGTGGCGGAGACCCAGTGCAGCGTGGCCTTGACCCGGCGTCCGTCGGGCGCGTCTCCTCCCCGCGTGGCCGGGTCGTAAGTGCACCGCAACTCCACGACTCGTCCCTCCTCGTCCTTGACGACTCCGACGCAGGTGATGAAGTAGGCGTAGCGCAGTCGGACCTCGCGTCCGGGCGCCAGCCGGAAGAACCTGCGGGGCGGGTCTTCCATGAAGTCTTCCCGCTCCAGGTAGAGGACTCGGGAGAAGGGAACTTTCCGGACGCCCGCCTCGGGACACTCGGGGTTGTTGATGGCCGTCAACTCCTCCACCTGGTCGCAAGGGTAGTTCTCGATGACCACCCGGAGCGGACGGAGCACACCCATGACCCGGGGAGAGGTCTGGTTCAGGTGCCGGCGGAGGCTGTGCTCCAGCATCTGCGCTTCCACGATGCTGTCTTTCTTGGAGACCCCGACCTTGGCGCAGAAGTCCCGGATCGCTTCCGGCGTGTAACCCCGGCGGCGCATTCCCGACAGCGTCGGCATGCGGGGATCGTTCCAGCCACTCACGTAGCCCTCTTTCACCAGCCGGGAGAGTTTTCGCTTGCTCAGAATGGTCTTGGTGATGTTGAGGCGAGCGAACTCGATCTGCTGGGAGCGATAGATTCCCAGGTTCTCCAGGAACCAGTCGTACAGCGGACGATGATCTTCGAACTCCAGGGTGCAGATGGAATGAGTCACCCTCTCGATGGAGTCGGACTGGCCGTGGGCGAAGTCATAAGTCGGGTAGATGCACCATTTGTCTCCCGTTCGGGGATGGGAGGCATGGAGGATCCGGTACATGACCGGGTCTCGAAGGTTCAAGTTGCCTGAAGCCATGTCGATGCGGGCCCGGAGCACGTGCGTGCCGTTGGGGAACTCCCCATTCCTCATCCGTTCGAAGAGGTCCAGGTTCTCTTCCACCGTCCGGTTCCGATAGGGGCTGTTGCGGCCCGGCTCGGTGAGAGTGCCCCGGAATTCCCGGATCTGGGTGGCGGTGAGGCTGTCCACATACGCCTTGCCGTCCCGAATGAGCTGACAGGCGAATTCGTAGAGCTGCTCGAAATAGTCCGAGGCGTGGTAGAGGCGGTCTCCCCAGTCGAAGCCGAGCCAGCGCACGTCTTCGAGGATGCTCACCATGTACTCACGCTCCTCCTTCGTGGGATTGGTGTCGTCGAAGCGCATATTGCAGAGACCGCCGTACTCTTCGGCCAGACCGAAGTCGAGACAGATGGCCTTGGCGTGCCCGATGTGGAGATATCCGTTGGGCTCGGGAGGAAATCGGGTCTGGACGCGGCCCTGAAAGCGTCCGGTCTTCAGGTCGTCCTCGAGAATGGTCCGGAGGAAGTCCAATGACCGTGGCGGCCGGGAATCTCCCGCCGCTTTGGGGTCCGGCTTTTTCGGCATTCGCCGATTCTAACCCGATTCGGCCAGCCGTGGGCAAGCGACCGGCGCCGGAGCAATCAACCAGGGGCGGCCGGTCCGGCTCGGCATTTTCGCGTCGCGTTTTTCACCCGCTTGGACGTTATAGCAATTGGAGTTGTTGTCGAAAACCGGTGACCACAGGAACTTCTAGAAGGGAGGCAGGTCATGGACTACAAGACGGAAGGTTGGGTGTATGGAACGATGGTGTCGTGGGGCGTGATCTTCTTCATCGTGGGCGGAATGTACGGTTGCCCGAAATACAAGGTCTGGGAGCAGGGACTGGCCGGGGAGGCCAAGCTCCGGGAGTCTCAATCGAGCCGCAAGGTGAGAGTGGAGGAGGCCAAAGCCAGGCTCGAATCGGCAAAGTTCGAAAGCCAGGCGGAGATCGAACGGGCCAAGGGAGTGGCGGAGGCCAACCGGATCATTGGGGACAGTCTCAAAGGGAACGAAGCCTATCTGCGGTATCTCTGGATTCAGGGACTCCAGGACGGCACCAGCGAGACCATCTACATTCCCACCGAAGCCAAACTCCCGATCATGGAGG
>JAPOYZ010000509.1 GCA_026706325.1 Candidatus Aminicenantota bacterium | reverse complement strand
CCCATCATCCATTTCAAGAACATGGTCGAACCCATGGTCATGGCCTTTTCCACCGGCTCGTCGGGCGCGACGCTGCCCGTGACCATCCGGTCGGTGCACAAGAAAGTCGGGGTCTCCAACCGCGTCACTTCGTTCGTGCTGCCCATGGGCGCCACCGTCAACATGGACGGCACGGCCCTCTACGAGTGCGCCGGGGTCCTGTTCATCGCCCAGGTGATGGGCGTCACCATGGGTTTCGAGCAGCAGCTCCTGATCGTGGTGACGGCGCTGCTGGCCTCCATCGGCGCCGCGGCCGTCCCCTCCGCCGGCCTGGTGGTGATCTTCATCGTTCTGGAGGCCGTGAATCTGACGGGTCCTCAGGTGGCGTTGATCGTGGGAGCCATGCTGGCCATCGATCGCCCGCTGGACATGTACCGCACGGTGGTGAACGTCTTCAGCGACTCCTGCGGCGCCGCCATCATCGCTCGCTCCGAGGGCGAAACGGAGGTGGATACGGTGGTCGCGCAGGGTTGATGAACCGGAGGCTGTTCACGGAAGTTCGCCAGGATGTATAGTGTCGTTCAAGACAGTCGTTCTTCCGTCCCCACGTCGAGATGAAGCGGGTGATGATCAGTTTTCTGTCCGCTGCCCGTACCAGGATTTCTCCCACCATCCTTGGCATTTTTCTGTTGGCGCCTCTCGGCTGGGCCGTGGCGCGCTCGCCGGAGCAGGCTTCCCCACCACAGGACGACGGATTTCACGTTCAACTGTTCGAGGATCTGCCCGCCCATTGGCACCACGAGTGGTCGTTTCGGGGACTTGAGCCCTCATTGAGTTGGGCGACGCCCGTATTGGGGATCAGTGGGCTCCCCGGGCGGATCTCCCCCGCGGGAATGACCATGCCGCGGAACCGGCCCTTCGCCTTGACGATCCAGGGCGACGTGAACTTGCCGGGAGGCGACTACGAGTTCCGCCTCCGGAGCCGGATGCACGCCCGTTTCTTTCTGGACGGCCGGTTGCTCCTGGAATCCGCGCCTCCCAAGCCGCAGGAGCTGACCCCGGAGGAACTCGCGGCCAAGGAGGCGGCCGAGAAGAAGGCGCGGGACGAGGCGGCCCAGAAGGAGGCCGAGTCACAGGCGCGTCAGGATCTCTTGCGGCAACGATTGGAAGACGCGCTGCTGGAGCAGAACGAAGAGACCCAAAAGGCCGTCGCGGCGGAACTGGGGAAAGTGAACCGAAGACAGAGGGGTGAATACTCCGATACCCAGCCACCGGCCGGGATCCAGGACTCGGCGAAGAAAGTCTCCCTGGAATCCGATCGTTATCGCTTGAGGATTGAACTGACGGGCCAGAAGTTGGACCGGGAGATCTCCATCGTTTACCGAAAGGGCGAGGAAGAGTGGCGTCTTCTGAGCCGGGGCGATCGCATCCCATTCACCGAGAGAGCGTGGGTCGAGTGGAACGAAGCCGAATCCCGGCGGCACAGGGAACTGGAAGATTCGGTTCGCAAGCCGCGGTTGGCGAAGTGGGAGCGGTATTGGAAGCAGTTGCATCTGGACCAGGCTCGCGCCGTTGCCGCGTCCAGAAAGCCGGTGGACATCGAACCGGCCGCCGGCATGCCCGAGTTCAACCTCGTCGACCGCTTTCTCGGCGCCAGGATGGCGGCCCATCAGGTGGAACCGGCTCCACTCACCAACGACTACGAGTTTGTTCGCCGGATCTACATCGATGTCTGGGGGCTGATCCCCACCTGGGAGCAGGTCCGTGAATTCGTCAACGATTCGGCGCCCGAGAAGCGGAACCTGTTGATCGATCGCCTTCTGGCCGACGACGGCTGGGCCGACCCCTGGGTCGGTTACTGGCAGGACCTGTTGGGAGAGAACCCCAAGCTCTACGGCGGAGTGCCACATTCGACGGGACCGTTCAAGGAGTGGGTTCACAGGAGTTTCGTGGAGGATCGGGGATATGATCGGTTCGCCACTGAGCTCCTGCTCATGGAGGGAACCCCCGAGCAACTGGGGACCCTGGGTTTTCACCAGTCCTTCGGCAGCGACGTGCCCATGGCCGAGAAAGCCCATGTGATTTCCCAGGCGTTCATGGGCGCCACCATGAAATGCGCCCGCTGCCACGACTCCCCGCTGAACCGGTACCGGCAGCGGGACCTGTTCGGGATCGCCGCCATGCTGGAGGGTAAACCGGTGGGGATTCCGGAGACCAGCAGCGTGGGCGAAGTCCCGGGACGCCGCAAGCCAGCGGTTCCCGTGACCAGCAAGCCGGGCGATTTGATCCCCCCGTCGTTCGTGTTCGACGAAGACCGGGGCCTTGAAAATGTCGGTGAGGGGATTCGGGCCCACCGGAAAGCTCTCGCGGCGTGGATGGTGTCTCAGCGACGGTTCGCCCAGGTCGGCGTCAACCGCATCTGGCAGAGGTTCATGGGCCGCGGCTTGGCGCATCCCATCGACGACTGGGACTCTCCGTCTGAAGTTTCCCATCCTGAATTGCTCGAATACCTGACCGGGGAATTCATCGGGAGCGGTTTCAGCGTCCGGCGTGTCCAAGAGCTGATTCTCAAGTCCCACGCGTATCAGAGGCGAAGGGGCCAGAACCTTGCCGATTTGCGAGATGCTACGGGGCGACCCTTTTTCGCGGCGCCGGGGGCCCGCCGAATGCGCGCAGAAGAAATCGTGGATTCGCTCCACGTAACGGTGCGAAGGCCGTTCAAGAGCGAGCGAATCGCCTACCAGAAGCTGGACTACGGAGTTCCACAACGCACATGGCAGATCGTCTCCCTTTCCAATGAAGAGGACATATCCGTCCTGGCCAAGCCGCTGTTGCAGGAGATCATTACGCTGGCGAGGGCCTTCGGGTGGCGGGACCAGCGCCCGAATCCGGTGAGCGTGCGAAACGACGACCCCCATGCGCTGCAGCCCTTGGCCATGGCCAACGGCGAACTGATGCACCGGCTGGTCAAATTCACCGACCGGTCCTATTACACGGAACTCTCCAAGCGGGCCGCCACCCTGGACCAATATGGCGAACGACTGTTCCTGAACACCCTTTCGAGGCTTCCCACCGATCGGGAAAAGAGGTGGCTCAGCCGCGAGCTGGGGACCGACTGGGACCAGAGGCTCGTCCCTCCGGAGCTTCAGGAGACGCGAAAGGAAGAGTCCCGGGTCAAGGAGGTCACCATCACGGACTCCATCGCGGCCCAGGAGTACATCATGCAGGTGCGGCAGGGGGAGCCCGCCACGGCCGCCCTCACCCCGTCCTTCCGCCGCCAGGCGGAGAAGGTCCTGTGGGCCGTTCTCAACTCCCCGGAGTTCATTTTCCTGCCATGAAGAGTCCGATCGAAGGAGACGGGTCATGAAACATTCCAGGTCCCCAATGCATCGGCGAGAGTTTCTCGGAACCGCGGCGCGACTCGGCGCGGGTTTGGGCGCGACCGCCGTCGCAGGCGGATTTGCCTCCCATCGGGCCTCGGCGGCGGCTAGAACCGGGACCGACTCCGGCGCCCGCCCGAAACCGACCGCCGACACCTGCATCTTCATCTGGCTGGCCGGCGGCATGTGTCATCTCGATACGTTCGACCCCAAGCTCAAGGGGAACGGCGAGGAGATCGCCGGAAGCTACTACAACCCCATCCCCACCATCGTGCCCGGAATCCAGGTCTGCGAGCACCTGCCCCGGGTCGCGGATCGTATGGACCGCTTCGCCATCGTCCGGTCGCTGAACCACCAGTTCAACGAACACACGCAGGCCGTCGACTTCGTGCACACGGGCCGAGTGGCGAGCGGGACCATCGTCTATCCCTCCATCGGCTCCATCGTGGCCCATCAGCTTGGCGGTTTCGACCCCAAGGCGCCCGCCTACGTGGTGGTGGGCAACCCCATGCAGCCCCGGGGACCGGGATTTCTGGGCGGCAAGTCCAATTTCGTCTACCTGATCGATACGGAAGCCGGGCCGGCCGGGCTCCGGCTGCCCGACGGCGTCTCGGTCCGACAATACGAAGACTGGACCCGGACGCTGAAGAGCTTCTCCGAGCCCTATCTGGAAAAGCACGCCGATACGTCCATGGTCCAGGCCTACGCCTCGGTCATGGATCGGGGCTTTGAAATGATGAGCCCGAAGTTCCAGAGCGCCTTCTCGGTGAAGGAGGAGCCGGCCGAACTGCGCGAGGCCTACGGGAAGGAGTTCGGGCAGCGGCTGTTGTTGTCCAGGCGCCTGGTGGAGAACGGAATTCGATTCGTCGAGTGCTCGTTCAACCTGCACTTCATCAACGGCTATGGCTGGGACGCGCATGCTTTCGCTCAGGCGCGCGTCCACCTGCTGATCCGGCAACTCGACCGGGGCTTGTCGGTGCTGGTGGAAGACCTGGAACGGCGGCGCCTGCTGGACCGGACCTTGGTGGTGGTGGCGACGGAGTTCGGCCGCCCGCCGGAATTCGACGGGCAGGGAGGCCGTGGACACCAGTGCGGCGCATACTCCGTCGTGTTGTTCGGAGGCGGTGTCCGGGGCGGACAGACCATCGGCGCCACCGACGAACTGGGCCGGGAGATCGTGGAGCGCCCCGTCTCCATCCCCGACCTTCATGCCACGATCCATCGGGCGTTGGGGATCGATCCCGGGGAGCCCCTCATGACTCCCGGCGGACGACCGGTCCCCATCACCGATTTCGGCCGGCCGGTGGAAGAACTGTTCAGCTGACGTCTCGGCGGCGCCTACCAGAAGACGACGAACAGCAGCCAGCAGGCGACCACCAGGTAGAGTCCGATCCAGAGCTCGGGCCGCAGCCTCCAGGGTAGCCGGCCGCTGGGCGGAACCGGGAAGGGGTAGCGGGGCTTGGACGGAGCCTGCATCAGGGTCTTCTGGAGCCAGGTTCCCTCCAGGACCTTCAAGCGGCTTCCCATGAGGGACCGGAGATCCCGGTCCGATTCCTTCCGGCTGTAGAGGAGCCCTTCCAGTTCCTGGTCCGTGGCCGGTCCCCGATACAGGGTGATGATCCCCGACGCCACGACCATCACCGCCGCCGGCAGCAGCAGATTCCACAGATAGGCCCACCAAAGGTTGGTGTACCAGTAGGGGAGGGGCCACTCGTAGTATTCGCCGATCAGCGCCGAGAGGCCGTAGAGCAGTCCGGCGACCAGGCCCATGGACCCGGTGGCCCGGTGGACCCGGGTGAAGACCCCCATCAGGATGACGGTCATGAGGGGCACGGCGATGGCTCCGGCCAATCGCAGGTAGAAGGCCACCATTCCCGACTCCAGAAAGGGAACGTAGACGAAACCCAGGGCGATGATGATGGGGACAGCGATCTTTCCGACCAGCGTGTAGTGGTCGTCCGTGGCATGGCGCACCAGGAAGCGGGCATAGACGTCCCGCACGAAGAGACTGGAGATCCCCATGCCGATGGACGCGAAGGTCGAGTACCCGGCCGCCACCAGACCGGCCAGAACCAGTCCGATGAGCCCGGCCGGCAGGTACTCCCGGACCAGCATGGGATAGGCGGAGTCTATGATCGCCAGGTCCGGGAAGTGGGCGCGCGCCAGAGGGCCCAGGCTGACGTTGAACCAGAGGCAGACGGCCGTGATCACGCTGGCCAGCACCGCGCCCATCTTGAAGTCCCATTCCGACCGGGCGCCCAGGAATCGGATGGCCTCGTACTGGTTGATGACGGCGTAGGTGACCAGCACCACCACCAGCCCGAAGACCATGAGGATGGGCGTGGCGCCCTCGGGGGTGTAGCCTCCCACGTGGAGCAGCTCGGAGGGAAGGGATTCGTCCACCTCGGCCAGCTTCCTGGTGAGGCCGCTCATGCCGCCGGTGCTGAACCAGACCACGCCCCAGAGCACCAGCGAGGAGACGATCATGGCCACGGCCTGGAGGGCATTCGTGATGACGTCCGATTCCAGTCCGCCGGTCACCACATAGACCACGGCCGTGGCCGCCACCAGGATCACGACCACCCAGCTCCAGGTGGCGCTGAGCTCGCCGATGATGTTCAGGACCAGGTAGAGGGAGAAGAAAATGTTCCCCACCACGTTGGTGCGGGACTGGATGTTGATGAAGACGGCCAGGACCCGCGTGAGGGGGCCGAACCGGAACTCAAGCCACTCGGCGTTGGTGTAGACGCCGGAGCGGTACATGGGAATGATGACGAAGCAACTGAGGGCGAACCAGCCGGCCGTGATGCCCAGCCACCACTGGGTGAGCTGGGAAAGGCCGAAGCGGTAGGACCCGCCGGCGATGGCCACGTAGTCGCCGCTGTCCACGGCGGTGGAGAAGGCGGACAGGCCCACGGCCCACCAGGGCAGGGATTTGGCGGCCAGATACCAGTCGAAGCTTTTCCGGATGCCTTTGAAGGTGATGAGGCCGTAGAGGACGATGCCCAGGTTGACGACCAGGACCAGCAGCCAGTCTACGAGGGTCATGGAGTCCTCTCGGTCATGGTCAAGAAGGATAGCAGAGATCCAGCCGGCTGCCTTGCGTTGAAAACCGGTCCGGGCGGCGGTTCACGGCTTGCGGGTGGGGAGCCGAATAATGACGATGGGGATCACGATGGCAACGATGGCCAGAAGTGCCTGCACCCACGGATGCGGGAGTTGGTAGGCGGACCAGCCCACGGTGGCCCAGAGGAGCAGAACCAGCAGGATCTTGGTGCGAAGCGGCAGGCCCCGTTTCTCGCGATAGTCGCGAATGTACTCGCCGGTCCAGCGGTGGGTCATCAACCAATTGTAGAGGCGAGGCGAGCTCCGGACGTAACAGGCGGCGGCCAGCAGCAGGAAGGGAGTGGTGGGAAGCAGGGGGAGGAAGATGCCGGCGATCCCCAGCGCCACCGACACGCTCCCAGCGACGACGAGAAGGGATCGGATCAGCATCTCACTTGCGCCAAGGCGGCGTCGAGTATGGGCGACATCCTTGTCGCCCATACTCGACTGTAGAGGGGGGACTGTCGTCCCCCGTTAACCTGAACTTCCAGCCTGCCTGACCGGTATTTTCGCTTCAAATCATTGATTTGAAAAGGCTTGTCTCGGAATTTTCTCCGTAGAATGTACCCATGTAATTACTTGACTTGGTTTTACATATTAGCTGTCATGGTTACTGTTATTGAAATTGTGGAGTAGCCATGTACATCGAAGCCGTCCCCAACCGCAAATCTCCTCCGGCCGTCCTCCTGCGCGAGTCCTACCGCCAGGACGGCAAGGTCAAGAAACGCACCCTCGCCAACCTCTCCAAGTGGCCGCCCGAACTGGTCGAGGGTTTTCGCATCCTGCTCAAGAAGGGCACTGCCGTCCCCGACTTCGAATCCTCCTTCGATATCGTTCGCTCCCAACCCCACGGCCACATCGCCGCCCTCCTCGGCTCCCTGCGCAAGATCGGCCTGGATCGCTGCCTGGGGCCGCCCGGTCCCCAACGCGATCTGGTGGTGGCTTTGATCGTCGCCCGTCTCGCTCACCCCCGCTCCAAGCTCGCCACCGCCCGCAGCCTCCAGGCCGCCACCCGAACCGATTCCCTCGCCCCCCTCCTCGGCCTCCCCGACCTCGACGAAAACCGCCTCGACGACGCCATGGACTGGCTGCTCCAACGCCAAGACGCCATCGAGAAGCGCCTGGCCCGGCGCCACCTGAAAGAAGGCTCCCTGGTTCTTTATGACCTGACCTCCGTTTACCTCGAGGGCCGCCGCTGCAAGTTGGGCAAGCTCGGGTACTCGCGCGACGGCAAGCGGGGAAAACTCCAGATCGAGTTCGGCCTGATCTGCAACCGGGAGGGTTGTCCGGTGGCCGTCCAGGTCTTCAAGGGCAACACGTCGGACCCCGCCACCGTGGGACCGGTGATCGAGAAGCTGCGCCACCGCTTCGGGCTCTCCCGGGTGATCCTGGTGGGGGACCGGGGGATGCTCACCCAGGCGCGGATCCGCGAGGAGGTCCAGCCCTCGGGACTGGATTGGATCTCCGCTCTGAGGGGGCCGGCCATCCGGCAACTGGTGGAGTCCGGAGCCGTTCAGATGTCTCTGTTTGACGAAATCAACCTGGTCGAGATCCGTTCGGACGCCTACCCCGATGAGCGATTGATGGTCTGCCGCAATCCGCTGCTGGCTCGACAGCGGACTCGGAAGCGCCAGGAAATGCTCTCGAAGACCGAAGAGCTGTTGGATGAAATCGTCGCGGCCACCCGGCGGGACCGCCGTCCTTATCGAGGTCGGGAGCGCATTGCGCTGCGCGTCGGCAAGGTCGTCAACAAGTACAAGATGGCGAAGCACTTCGAGCTCGACATCACGGAGGAGTCCTTCACCTACGAGAGAAACAACGAGTCCATCGCCGCCGAGGCGGCCCTGGACGGTCTTTACGTCATCCGCACCAGCCTGCCGGCCGAGGAGATGGGCGCCGAGGCGACCGTGCGCGCCTACAAGGGGTTGAGCGTCGTCGAGCAGGCCTTCCGCAGCTACAAGACCGTGGACCTGAAGGTGCGCCCCATCTACCACTGGAGCAATGACCGGGTGCGGGCCCATGTCTTCCTGTGCCTGCTCGTCTACTACGTCGAGTGGCACATGCGCCGGCGTCTGGCTCCGCTGCTGTTTGACGATTCTGATCCGGCCGGCGCGTCGCGGTCTTCCGTGGTGGCGCCGGCGGAAGTGTCTCGGGCCGCCCAACAGAAAGCCCGGTCCAAACGCACGGCCGACGGCCAGCCGGTGCACAGCTTCCGCACGCTGCTGGAGGATCTGGCGACCATCGTTCGCAATCAGGTGGTGCCGAAGATCCCCGGAGCTCGCCCCTTCACCATCGTGACCCGACCGACGCCGTTGCAACAGCAGGCATTGGATCGACTTGGAGTGCGCCTATAGCTGTACCCAGTAGCGTTCCTCCATCTATTGACCTATCCATAATATAATCAACAGGTTACGTCGTTATTGGTCTGGAAGTTCAGATTAGTTGGCGCTCTCTGGCTGGTCGGAATTACAAGAGGAAGTGGCGTGACCACCATCCAACAGGAGTGACTGGACCCGGTAGGCAAGTGCTACTTAACGCCCGGGTGGAGAGTTGGGGGACAGGCTGTCTTCGCCGTTGGTCAACCACTCGATATCGAAATGGGCGAAAGTGATTTTTTCGTATGGCGTCTCATCACCGCGCTCATAAAGGCAGCCGATCGTCATGTCCGACAAAACGGTCAGGCACGAATAGGCTGAGGGACCCCCATGAAGTTGTTTGGCAACCGGCCAGCTTTTTCCCTCGTCGTAGCTGAGACGGACGGTCATGTTTCGCCTTTCCCGGTCAGCAGGATTGGAGAACAAGATTCGATCTTTGGCGTAAAGGAGTCGGTCCGTGAATCCGAGCAGGCTGGCCTGGCAACGGGGCTCGATAAGGGTCGGGTCCGCGCTGACCTCACGCCAACTCATGCCCCCGTCAATGCTTCTGGCGGTCTTTCGGTGATTTTCAAATTGACCACGCATGTTGATCAGCAGCGAACCGTCGGCCAACTCCACCAGCTGACTTTCATTCGTCTTCCCTTCCGCCTGCACCTCGCCGCCAATCTTCCACGTCTCTCCGTGGTCATCGCTGTACATCACGTGTGATCCGTAATAGTCGAGTCCGACAAGATAGTAGCGCGGGATGATCAATCTGCCGCTCCGCGTCTGTATCCCTACCCCCGGGCCGGGGGAACCGGCCCGCCATTCGGGCTTCTTGACCATGGCGGTGACATCGATCGGCTTCGACCACGTCTGGCCGTTGTCTTCGCTCTTGACAGACCACAACATCACGGTGGGACCGTAGAGGCCGGGCCGGGCGTTCCGACTTCCGATACCCACCGGATAGTATCCGAAGAAGACCCAGATAGTTCCCGTGTGCCGATCGACCACGGCACAGGAATCCGCAGCGGCTCCCTCTCCCACGTCCGCCAGCACCTTGAGCGCACCCCAGGACCGGCCGCCATCCATGCTGCGTTTCATGACTATATCGATGTTGTTGGGAGCATCACCCGTGCGATTGACTCGAGCATCGCAGATCGCCAGCAGGCTTCCGTCGTTGGCTGTGACCAGCACGGGAATTCGGTATTCGGTCACCCCATCTTCACCCGCGACAAAGACATCCGTCTGTTCGAAGAGTTGGTCCTGAGCGGTCAGTGGTGCTGAGGCCCTTGCTGCAAGCACGAGGAACGCGATCATGGCCAGACGCGGTATTCGTCTTGCCTTTGTTTTGGTCCGTGGGCTGAAGCCCACGGCTCTGTGGGATAGCGGCGACTCCTTCAGAGCCGCAAGCTTCAGCCTGCGGGCCCCGTGCACCACTAGACTTTTCTTTTTCATCAAACGTTGCCTTCCTTAGTTGCCCACCGGAGGTAGATCCGACGGCAGCACGTACGTCCCCCGAATCCAGGAACAGCGATATAAGTAGGGACCGGTGGCCGGCCAGGCGACTGCGGTATCGTCCGTGTAGTTCACCACGAAGATCCGTCCGTCCGGCAAAGTGGTCCATCCGGAGTATCCCTGGTCGATACCGAACACACTGGCCTCGATCTCGATCACATGATCGAGCTGATACTGGTCCGGGAATCCATCTCTTTCCGCCACCCAGGACGTTCGGTGCAGCTTGCCGGTGAGATCCGTAACGGTCGCCTCCACCCGCTTCCACAGGCTAAGACCCGTCACCTCGGGCACGATTTGCGGGGCAAACATCTGCATCCGCACCCACTCCGACGTCGGCAGGTAGACATCGGGCTGCGGATAGTTGCCAAAGGAGAGAAGAAGGGGGCTGGCGGGAGGGGGGGACCAGCTGTGCTTGAGGCGACGACTGTCGAGCTTGGAGGTTTCGAGCTGGAGTTTGTCGTCTATGAGAATTTCCACCTGTCCCCGGTCACTCGTCACACGATAGGTGTGGTACTGGCCAGGAGTAATCGCTGCCGAAATCGTCTCGTCCCCCACGAAATCGACGCGATCCGGAAAAATCCGCAATTGTCCAGCAAAGGGAATTGCGATGGTGGCCGCCTGACCCCGATTCTCTTTAACCAGGACTTCGGCCGTCAGCTCGATTCGGCCTTTCGGACCGTGTGGTGGTCGCAACAAGTACCTCGTGAACTGGCCGCTGCGCCCATCGCTGTCGATGTAAAGAGCTCCATCCTTGAGGCCCTTGCTGGAGCGATCGTTGAAGTGGATCCCGCCAATCTGAAAGCCGGCCCTTTCCATGGGATCCTCCACCCAGGCCCGCAGTGCTGGACGGCCCAGGTAGCTTCGGGTTGTCAGCATGATCCGCCCGTCGGGGAGAAAGTCTGCTTTCACGCGTCCTGATATTGGAATTGGCAAATCCTCGGGCTGAGACCAGGTCTTGCCCCCGTCCTGGGAGAATATGCGAAACGCGGGATAGCCATCCTCTCTGCTCTCTCGGGCGTAGATAACCAGTCGCCCGTCCGGTATCTCCAGGATGCTGACTTCGCTCCCGGAGTGGCCGCTTGCGGAGTAGGTGTCCAGTAAGGCACGAAGCTCCCAGCTTTGGCCCAAGTCGCTGGATCGGAACACCTGAAGCCTCTCCCGGGGACGATCTTCCGAATCCGTCTCTGAGCGGGGCACGAGATCGGAGCTGGCCAGGAACCAGGTCCCGTCGGATGCTTCCAGGAGATGGCTCACAGCGTAGTGAGTCTCGAGTCCCAGTGTTCGCACGTCGAAGCTCCCGACGACGGTCCAGGTCTCGCCCTCGTCACTACTCCTTTTGATCTCGATGGTCGGGACTTTCTCACCACTGATGAAGAGAAGGGATCCGTCACGAAGGCGCTGAAGACGCTCATTGGTTCCATAGGAAGCCACCATCAGTCTTTCCGGTCCCCAGGTCTTGCCCAAGTCGTCGCTGATCCTGATGACCGACTTGCCGAGACCGCCGTGTCGGAATCCGTCGCAATAGGTTGCGAGGAGCCTGCCGGAAGAAGTCGCAACGACGTCGGCAAAACCTTGCCAGCGATTCTGGTCTCGCGAGATTGTCACGTGGCGGCCGGGACGTCGCCAAAGCGATCGCATGCTTTGAAGCCTGAAACCGGAATCCGGCTTGACGACCCGGTTTTTTTTCGCCTGAGGGTGAGGCCTCACGCTCTCTCCCGTCGCCCATGGCTCTCCACGGATCAGCAAACTCTCGATGTCCGTCGCCTGCGGAAACTGCTCGACACGCGCCTCATTGATCTCGGAAACCGGGCTGATCAGAGGCGCGTTTTCGACCAGCAGAAACCAATCATCGTCCCCGCGCCCGCTGCTGGAAACATTCACTTGTCCGGCCCGAAGGTCGAGCTTGAGTTTGAAATCGTAAGGTGTTTGCGGACGGGCATAGCCCCCGAAATAATCGAGGCGCCCGTCGGAGGCCCAGGGAACCAGCTGCGACTGTTCTCCCGGCAAACCGCTACCGTCGCGAATTCCGAAACGTACCGCAGGGTAGAATACGCTGGCCCTCCTCTCTCCCACCGTGACGATCTGAGCGGCCTGCGGATGGCCGTCCTGGTGGGGAACGGGATTGGCAGGCGTCATCATGAAAGTCGCGTAGACATAGGCTTCACCTCGAACCCCTTCGACGTCCACCCGGTGTGTTCGGACGTCCAGAGCGTGTTCCAGCGACTTCCCGTGGCGGTACCGGAACGAGTGGGAGCCGGTCTGCTCGGGCGTTTTCCTGGCAGACTCCTGAGCCTGGATCCCTAACCAGCCGCTCACCAGCGCCGTGGCCAGTCCCAGATTGCGGATCCAGGCACCCCTGGCTCGCTTCACTTCCGAACCTCCGTTCTCCTTCCTTGACCTATCTGTTTTATAATCAGTGAATTACGTCGATTCCACTCTGGAAGTTCAGGTTAACCCCCAATCGGCGGCAAGGATGCCGCCGCTCCCGGGCAACTCAAAAATAAGTGATCAGTCCGATCGACACATTGGTGCTGCGGGCGGTCACGGCCGCGGGGACGGTCACTCCAACCTCCTGGAATGGCGTGGTCCACTGTTCATTCCCGGATTTGGGACGACGCATCTCCGCCCGGAACCCGATGTGGTCGCCGAGCATTTTTTCCACCCCGGCGCCCACCACATAGCCCTTGAAATCCTGGTCTCGGGAGGTCGTTCCCGAAGTGAATTCGCCGGGTGCACAGGGGGTCGGACTCAGGCAGCCGTTGAAGCGGGTCGTGAACTCCGCTTCGACGAGACGGATTCCCGCAAGGCCGTAGAGGCGCAGATCCCAGAAATTCAGCGGTCCGGGGCTGCCGCCCAGCTTGAAACTTACGCCGTAGCTCCTCTTTTTCTCGAACGACCATTCTTCCGGCCAGCTCTCGCCGAGCAGATTGCGGCCGGGGGACGATCCGGCCCCCAGCAAACGGCCGTCCACCGAGCCGCGGGGCAATTCGACGTCGAACTCGACGCTCGCGAAGAAACCGGTTCCCGGAAAGGGCAAGTGATAGCCGGCCACGAAACCGAATCCATAGGTCAGGGACTTTGACGAACCCTGGTCCTGAAAAATCTGGCCCGCCCGCGACGCGGGAACCAGGGTATTGGGGTCGGTGTTGTCCACGGTCTTCTCGAAGGTGACGTCGAGAAAGTCCAGGGGGGCCGTGACGCCGACAAAGAAGCCCCGGTCTGCAGCAATCGACGGAACCATCTGAGCCAGAAAGACCAGGAGAACCGTTGCCGAGGCGACGGGTAAACGCCCGTGGTTCGGGTGTGGAGTGTAATGCTTGCGTCGAATCGCGATCTTCATCGTCGAGTCTCCATTCAGTTCAGATCGTTCGTGGGCCAGTTTAGGCGAGAGTGTAGTCAAAG
>JAPOYZ010000049.1 GCA_026706325.1 Candidatus Aminicenantota bacterium | reverse complement strand
GAACTGGAACGGGCTGGCCAGCAGCACGTTGGCGTTGTTGGGCTGATGGATCTCGACTCCGTCCGGATGGGGCTTGCCGGACCATTTCGTCAGCTCGGGCTTGGGATCGAACAGGTCCATCTGGCTGGGGCCGCCGTTCTGCACGAACTGGATCACCGCCTTCGCGGGGGCGGGAAAGTGGCCCTTACGGGGTCTCAGGTCGTTGAAGGCGCGGCGGTCCTCTTCCGCTTGCAGCATGCTGGCGAGGGCCACGCTGCCCATGCCGAGACCACTGATTTCCAGAAGTTTGCGGCGGGAGATGGTCTGCGGAAGAACGTCCCGGATCATGCTCAAGTCCCTGAGTCCAGTGGATTTGATCTGGCCTAAATACTACGCCGAGGAGCGTTGACTTTCCAGCCGCCGCACGGGAGCGGCGGCTTTCTTGCCGTCGATTGGGAGGCGACTTTCCTGTCGCCGGTGGAGCGGCGGCTTTCTTGCCGCCGATTGGAGCGGCGACTTTCCTGTCGCCACTTGGGGGTTAGGGGGGCGGTAAGCCCCCCTTTACGCTTTTCCGTAGTAACGCGGAAGAGTGGGGGACTAACAGTCGCCTCCTGTCGCTCGCTGGTACACTACTGGGCAACCGCCTGTCTGGGAGCTTCGCGATGCAACTGAATCTGACAACCTTTCTTCCATTGTCTTTAATTCTGCTGGCCGCTTGCAACCTGACGGTCAATGACGGCCCCTCCCAGGCCGACCCGCCGGAACGCGGGCCGCGCGTCCAGCCCGGCACCGCCATGGGGATCTATGCGCCCGAGCAGCACGACCTGTACGACGGCCGCTTCATCATCTCGGGAAGCCGCATCTATCAAGCTGGCACGCTGAACGACGAGAGCCCGTGGGACCACATGGGAAATGACGGGACCAACCTGCGAGCGGTGGAGGGCACGGTCGAGTTCGACGTGGACGAGATCAACAACACGGGGACCTTCCGCGCCGACCTTCAACTGCCCGAGGGCCGCTACGTCATCGACCTGGAGGAATTCAAGGAGTTCTCACCCTGCCAGGACGGCGGCATCGCGTCGTGGCTGTTCGAGCACGGCGATTCCGGCTGCGGCGACGCCAATTGGCCCAAGAGCATTCTCTACGTGGCCGGTTGGGGGATCGGCTCCGCCACCCTGAACGGCGAGCCGCTCTACCAGGACTACCAGATCCATTTCATGGTCACCCAGGGCATGCGCGACCGGAACCTGGTGGTTCGGTATCCCCTGGAGGGGAAGAGTTCAGAGGCCGGCGCCGTCAACCCGGCCCAACAGCAGTTGGACTTCTACATCCGGAGTCCCGAGACTAACGAGGCCAATCATCCCCAGCGGGAGGTGTTCGACCACTTCTTCGCCATGGAAGTCACCTGGAAATAGCGTTTCGGGCGGCTCTGAAGGCGGCCGCTGACTGCCAGATCGTCAGGCGGCGGAAGCGATGAGATTCACATTACTCCTTGTCTTTTTCCTTCCTCCGGTGCTGGCCTCCGGACAGACCGCCGAGCAGGTGGGTGCGATCCTCGAACTGCCGGTTCAATCTCCCGAGATCGTCGAATTCCAGTTGCGCCAGTACCTGATGAAACGGGTGCCGCCGCTGCCCACTCCGCGGAACGCCCGGGAATGGGAGGCCGAAGCTCGGGGAATACGAAAACGGGTACTGGAAGACGTGATCTTCCACGGCTGGCCTACCGACTGGGTGGAAGCGGAGCCTAAATTCGAAGACCTGGGAATCATCGCCTCGGGGAAGGGCTACCGGTTGCGCGGACTTCGCTACGAGATCATCCCCGGTTTCCAGACGACGGCCCTCCTCTACGAGCCGGAGAACCTGACCGGGAAGGTCCCGGCCATCGTCAACGTGAACGGCCACACGCCCGTCGGCAACGCCACCGGTTACAAGCAGGTCCGCTGCATCAACTACGCCCTGCGAGGCATGCTGGCCCTGAGCCTGGAATGGTTCAACTGCGGGGAACTGCACCTCCCCGGAAACGACCACTGGTTCGGCGGCCACATGAATCTGGCCGGCATGAGCGCTACCGGACTGTTCTACCTGGCCATGCGCAAGGGCTTGGACTACCTGGAACGCCACCCTCACGTCGACCCGGGGCGCCTGGGGGTCACGGGGCTGTCGGGGGGAGCCTGGCAGACCGGAGTCTTGAGCGGACTGGATGGACGGGTTGCCGCCGCCGCACCGGTCTCCGGGTATTTCGCCTTCCTCTCGGCCATCGAGCGGAATGCCGACGTGGGGGACATGGAGTACAACCCGCCCGACCTGGGCATCGACTACACTCATCTCACCGCCCTGCGGGCGCCGCGCCCCACCCTGCTGATGTTCTCCGCCGAGGACAACTACTACGTGGGCCGGGCGGTTCTCACCAAACCCTATCTTTACGACCGGATCATGCCCTTCTTCGCGCTGTTCGGAAAAGAGGAAGTCTTCGAATGGCACGAGAACACCGACCCGGGAACGCATAACTACGAATTGGACAACCGTCAACAGTCCTATCGGTTTTTCAGCCGCCACTTCGGGCTGCCGGCGCAGCCGGAGGAGATCCCGGTGGATGCAGAGGTCAAGACCGCCCGGGAGCTGCGGCTGGGAATCCCAGAGGACAACCTCACCATCCTGGGCCTGGCGCGAAAGCTGGCCGGAGAGATCGAACACGAGGCTCCACCCGCCAACCTGGAGGGAAGACGAATCTGGGCCGGACGCAAGAGACTACGGCTCAGGGGCTTGGTGCGTTATGGTCCGCAGAGGGTCAAGCACCCCTGGGGCGTGGCCAATACCAAGAAGAGGGGACTTGAGAGTGTTTCCTACCGCCTCCAGTTCGACAATGATCTCAGCGCCTCAGCAATTTGGCTGAAGGCGATTTCCAGCCCCCCGGATGCTCCCGCAACCATCGTTCTGGATGACCGGGGTTACGCGGTAGCGGCGTCACGGGTTGCCGAGCTCGTGAATCAGGGTGGTCAGGTTCTGGCGCTGGATCTGATCTTCACCGGCAATGCCGCTCCTGAAGGCCCGTTGCGGCCTGAGGGTTCACGGGCCAACGATCCTGCGCTGAATCAGCTTCTGGAGGAGAGCAAGAACAAATCGATGGCCGCCTGGATGGTCAGCCGGCCCCCTTCGGCTCTGTACGGACAACTGCTGGCCCCGCTGGGGGAGCGCCCGCTCGGGATCAGAGCTGCCCAACTGGTGGCGGCGGCCCGCTGGCTGGAAGCGACGACGGGTGCCCGCCGCGTCCGGTTGGAGAGCAGCGGCATTCGCAGTCAGGTGGTCGTCCTGACCGCTGCGGCGTTGGAGCCCGAGTTGTTTTCTCGGATCCGGATTCGCCAGGGGATGGGCAGCTTGAGCCATTTGTACGCCGTTCCCGTCACCTATCAGCAGGCGCCCGACCTTTTCTGCCGGGATCTCTACAGGGAGTTCGACCTGGATCTGCTCGAGTCTCTGGCCCAGCCCACGGAGATTCTTCGAGAGTGAAATGGGAGTGGGGGTTTTCCTACCCCCACTCCCCGGGGGGACAGGATAGCCCCCTCCTATGGAGAATTGGAACGGAGCCCAGTCAGTCCCTCGCGACGGCCACGGAGAGATTCCAATGCGCCACATGATCATTGGACTGTTGCTTCTATCTCACGGCGGGGTCGCGGCGCAGGATCGTCCCAACGTCATCCTGATCCTGACCGACGACCAGGGCTACGGCGACCTGGGCAGCCAGGGCAATCCCTTCATTCAAACGCCCCACCTCGACCGCCTCTACACGGAAAGCGTCCGCCTCACGGACTTTCACGTCGATCCGGTCTGCACGCCGACCCGGGCGGCATTGTTGACCGGACGCTACTCCATTCGCACCGGAGCCTGGCGGACGGGGGCCGGACGGGCCTTCCTGCGGCGGGACGAGGTCACCCTTGCCGATGTCTTTGCGGCGGGGGGCTATCGCACCGGCATGTTCGGAAAATGGCACCTTGGCGACAACTACCCCTACCGGCCGCACGACCGTGGGTTTCATGAGTCCGTGTGGCACCGCCACGGCGCCATCGGCATGTCGGGTGACGCCTGGGGGAACGACTACTTCGACGATATCTACCAGCGGAACGGCGACCGTGAGCAATTCACCGGATACTGCACCGACGTCTTCTTCGACGAAGCCTTCAAGTTCATCGAGGCGAACCGGAACCGGCCCTTTTTCGTCTACCTGTCGACCAACGCTCCGCACAATCCCTACATCGTGGCGGACCGGTACTCCGCTCCCTATCGGAGGATGGGACTTTCTGCCCCGCTGGCCGACTTCATGGGAATGGTCACCAACATCGACGAGAACGTGGGCCGGTTGCTGGAAATACTGAAAGAGTGGGATCTGGAAGACACCACCATCCTGATCTTCATGACCGACAACGGCGCCCTTGGCGGCATCCGCATGGAAAAGGGTGATTCAGACGGTTTTCCGCTCGAGCCGTGGAACCGCTTCGGGGCCAACATGCGAGGACGCAAAGGGTCGCCGTACGAAGGCGGCCACCGGGTCCCCTTCTTCATACGCTGGCCCCGTGGCGGCCTGGGTGGCGGTCAGGATTTGGAGGGGTTGACGTCTCACATTGACCTGATGCCGACGTTGATGGAGTTCTGCGGCGTGGAGAAGCCCGCGCCGGTGGAATTTGACGGAATCAGCCTGGCGCCGCTGCTGCGCGGGGAGGCCTCGGCCGCTGAACGCACACTGTTCGTCGAGCACCTGGGGGGCAGATACTCGCGACCGACCTTCGAATTGATCCCCTTCGACATCTCCGCCGTCCTGCGGTCCCGCTGGCGCCTGGTCTTCGGCAAGGAGCTTTACGACCTCACCCGCGACCCGATGCAGAGAACGGATGTTGCCGCTCAATATCCGGATGTTGTGAGGGAGTTACGGAAGGAACATGAACGCTGGTTTTCGGACGTCACCCGGAGGATCTCCGAACCCTGCCGGATCGTGCTGGGCGACCCGGCGGAAAACCCCGTCCACCTGAATCTGCAGGACTGGTACATGTCCAAAGGGAATGCCCCCTGGTATCAGAGGCCTTTCGGTCCGTATGTGCATGTCAGCAGTGACCCGGCGCCCTATGTGAACGGGAAGTGGATGGTGGAGGTCGCGCAAGCCGGCCGCTATGAGATCACGCTCCGCCAACTTCCGGGGGAGGCGGCGTTTGAGATCCGGGGTGTCGAGGCTCGACTCAAGGTGGACCAAGTGGACAAGACCAGGGTGATTCCCAAAGGAGCCACGGCGGTGAAGTTTGCGGTGGAACTCAATTCCGGGCCGCAGTCTTTGCAGACATGGTTCACGCAGGCCGTCGGCAAATCCCGCGGCGCCTTCTACGTTGAGGTCCGCCGGGTGGATGATGCGGGATGACGTAGCTTCCGCCCTCAGAGCTATCCCAGCGAAGAGGGGGCAGCCACGTTCTCGTCCGTTTCAGGACACCCCCGCACCCAACAGAAAATCGATCTTGTCACTCAGCTTCTGGGTCAGGTCCTCTTCCGAGTCAAATCCGACGTGGCGGTACTGAATCCGCCCCTCCCGGCCGATGAGCACGATCGTCGGTATGGCAGACACTCCGAAATCGTCGTCGACTTTGCCGTCCCGGGCGACCGGAAAATCGTAATCGTTCTTCGTCATGAACCTGCGGACCACGTCGTCATCCTCGTCCACGCTAACGGCAAGAAAGACCACTTCGGGCCGGTCCGCCCAGCGATCGACTGTCGCCTGGAACTGGGGAAGTTCATCGATACAAGGTCCACACCACGTGGCCCAGAAGTCGAGGACCACGACCTTGCCCTTGAGATCCGCCGACCTGATGCTGTCGCCATCCAGAGTCTCCAGATTGAATTCCGGAGCCTCGCCGGAGGACAACCCGCGCGCCTTCAGTATGGCCTCGTCCAGACTCAGCGCCGTCGGAGCGCTGAGGGCCACGCTTCCCCCGGTCTTGGGCCGAGTCACGTGGTCCAGGACGTACTGGTTCAGACCTTCAATCGAACCGTGCACCCTTGCGAACAGGGATTCCAGCGGTTTCCGGGCGGGATCGTGCAGATAGTCAATCAGGGAACTGGCGTAGTGCTTCAGCGCCTCTTGGTTTTGACCGGTGGCCTCATAGGCGGCGGCAAGTTCAAGATGGATCAGGTCCCCCGCTCGATCCCACAAACCCACCACCGGCAGCAGCGCGGCGATTGCCTCCTGGTGTTTCCGATTCTTGTTGAGCACCTTTCCCAACTCGTAGGAAACCCCGGTTCGCACCTGCGTCCCCACTTCTTCCAGCATCTCTCGCCTCGGTTTCCCGCTGGTGAAGAGAACGGTCCCGTGGACACTTTCCGGGTTCGCGAAATCGAGCGCTCGTTCAAGGAACCGGATGGCAAGCTCGGTCTGCTCCTCCTTCGCATAGTGGATCGCGACCTTCGTATACGCCATCGGATTCGGATAACCCGAGTCCAGGAGTTCCTCTACCAGGCGTGCTTCCTTCTCGGCCTCTCCGGACTTCCAGTAGAGATCGAACAAGGCTTGGTAGGCATAGTTCATGAGCCTCTTGTCCCCCGGTAGTGCTTCTTTCTCCAGGCACTCCCGGGCGAGGGCTTCCGCCTTCTCCGGATCCGTTTCCACGTAGTGTTCCAAGAGGTAATCGTAGACGTGCACAATATTGGGACCCTCGGGGTAGTCTTCGATGAAACGTTTCCAGAGCCGGACTTTCTCGTCCTGGGTCTCCATGGATTCCGCCAACTGGTACAGGGCTAAGCCTCCATTGTCGGGATCGGATCTGAACCGCTCATAGATTTGTCGCAAGAGACCTGCGGCCTCACTCTCTTGCTCAGCCTTCTCGTACGCGCGCTTGAGTCCCCAGTAGCCGCGGGCGGCGTCCGGCAACTCGGAGATCATCTTCCGGTAGGCTGAAATTTCGTCCTCCCGGCGGCCCATGCGTCCGTAAGTGCGCGCCAATCCCCGATGGCCGAGTTCACTCGCCGGGTCACGCTCCAGGACCTTCCGGTAGTTGGTGACTGCCTCGTCGAAGGACCCGCGGTCTTCCATCAACTCGCCCAGACCCAGATAGCCCCAGGGAGAGCCGGGATCCAACTCGATCGCCTTCTCGTAGTGGGCCTGCTTCGTATCGCCCTCGGCGACTTCGCCGAGAAGGTAGTGAAAGACGGCGCTGTCCGGATTCTCTTGGACCTGAACTTCGTACTCCTGGCGCAGGAGTTCCTTGTCCTCCGTGAGGCGGATGATCTCCCGGTGCGCTTCGGTGAACTCCGAGATGTGTTCGACCGCCTGCCGGAGAAGTTCCAGCTTTCGATCGGCGTCATTCCAATCGAGAGACTTGGCCTCCTGATAGAAGCTCCGGGCGGTTTCCGGATCGGGAGCGGACGGGCTCGTGCAGGATGAGGCGATGACAAGAAGAGAGCAGCAGAAAACCTGGATCAGTCTCATGGCAGACCTCCGTAGCAGGCTGTTGTGCCAATCGTTGGCGGGCGAAAACCGGCATGAAAGACAGCTTGATCGAAAGTAGCACCCAGGACTCGGAGAAGAAACCGACGGTTGGTCAGATCAGGTCGTCCACGTCGACGCCGAGCGCCTCTGCGAGGGCGGACAAGGTTCGAGCCGAACCGGTGCGGACGCCCCTCTCGATCTGCGACAGATAGAGGGGATTGATTCCAGCCGCACCAGCCAACTGCTTCTGGGTCATGCCGCGATGGTCCCGGAATACTCTGACGGCATTCTCTCCGGCCAATAGGCGATCCGCCACCTCGATTGGAAAGGACTCTTCCCCCACAGAATTGGCGTGATCGTAAAGCTGTTCGTCGGTAAGCCCCGTGGCAGCATCCATCATCGCCAAGCGAGCGTACTCCCGCCACGGGATCACTGCGAATGCCGGTTTCCCTGCATCGTCGAGGATGACTTGCGGTTTGGTCATGGTCTACCTCCTAACCCTTTGCAAATTTCGCCGCTTGGGCCGATGCGCAGGACGTCGATGATTCGGGTCTCTTCGTACTGCTCGAAAATGACCCGCCAAGGGCCTACCCGTAATACGAATAGGAGAAAGGGACAGTCACGTTCTCGGTCACGTTCTGCCTCGTGTCGCAGCCAGGGGTGGCTAGGCCACGTTTGCGAATAAGCCGGAATAAGCCGGAATGAGCCAACCCACAGCTTTACAAACGTTTCCAGCGCGCTCCCCGACCATGGCCCATAGGTGTGATCAAACCTCGATCCTTCAGAATGGCGAGGTCTTCACGCAATCGCCGTTTTTTGGCTTGCGGTCCCAACTCGGAGAGGATCTCGCGCAATGCCATGGCGCGGCCCGCCCGATCGATTAACGCAAGAATCTTCCGTTGCTGCTTGGTCACAACGGTCACTTCAAGGTGATCTATCACCTTGGCACGATCCGTCAGCCGGTCGGAAGCGTACCGTAACGCACCCTCCAGCATCCACGATCTCTGGGTGCGGAAGACCGGCAGAGGCTGCCAGTTCCGCCATCTTGAGCGTCCCGCGCCCCCACTCCTCAATGATGCCGCGCCGATAGAACGTACGGGCGATCAATGGGTTCCATGGCAAGGATTCGTGTGCCGCGAACAACTTCTCGGGGGTCAATCCGAAATGCAACGTGCCGGACGAGGTCACCTCCATGCGATCATCGTAAACCGCCACACCCACGGATCCGCCGCCAATCGAGTAATCGCGATGGCACAATACGTTCGCCAGCGACTCTCGTGTCGCCAAGGGCGGATAGAGCGGTTCGTCAATGCGTTCGAAGCGACCCGATTCGAACCGTCCGGCGATGGGCAGGGTGTCACGCAGAAATCGCTCCGCATTCGCGAGAAGCGCGAAAGCGTTACTGTGAAACTGTCTGTTGTCCAGGAACTCGGAGCGGTCGACCCCCCGAAATCGAGCGACACGGAGCAGGCACTGTGGCATCTCGAACTCGATCCGCTCCGCCCTGCCGAAGAGAACCACCGCGGCACGCCACAAGATGCCGTCTCGGAACAGTCCCAGGCCCCGCAACATCTCAACGGGATCGTGCGTCCCCGCCTGACCGCATCAGCGACCGTACGCCGAATCTCTGATACGTCCAGATCATTGATGGACCAACCGGCGGCTGGCTGGTTCTCCCATCGTCGCTCGCTGTGCATGCGCTCAAAGAGCATGCGATTGTATTCGTCCGACGACAAGGCCAACGTGGTGTTTCCAACCCGACGATACGCAACACCGCAAATCAGATCGGGTCGTCCACGTCGACGCCGAGCGCCTCTGCGAGGGCGGACAAGGTTCGAGCTGAGCCGGTGCGGACGCCCCTCTCGATCTGCGACAGATAGAGGGGATTGATCCCAGCCGCACCAGCCAGTTGCTTCTGGGTCACGCCGCGATGGTCCCGGAACACTCTGACGGAACTCTCTCCGGCCAATAGGCGATCTGCCACCTCGATTGGAAAGGACTCTTCCCTCACAGATTTGGCGTGATCGTAACGCTGTTCGTCGGTAAGCCCCGTGGCAGCATCCATCATCGCTCTCCTCCCCTGGCGATCACAGGATAGCGTTCAAATCGTCAAGAAGGACCATCCGGTCATCCAGTTCCTGGATTTGATCGGCAAGACGCCTGGCCATTGAAACCAGATCCTGTGCCGCCTGCCTCTCTCCCTGCAGCGCCTTCGCGCGTGCCTTCGCCTCGTAGCCATAGCCGACAAAGTAGGGAGGCAGGTCGTTACTCTCGCCGATTTCGATACATCGCTGCGCGAAGTATTCCGCACGCTCCGGAAGTCCCGCGACGGCGTAGACGCGAGCCAACTGCCAAGTCCCGATTGAGATGTTCAATGGCGTGTGATCCTCGACCTGATTCCAATGCCAGAAGGAAGCATGGGAGACGTGAATCATTTCTTCAGCTTCCTTGGCCGTGAGCTTCCGCTTACGCAGATACTCCCACGTCTTGTTGAAGCAGGAAGCTGCCAAACTGCGGTGAGTCAGGCTATCCGATCGGTTGTTCATGTCGTCTCCATTGCATGGCGGTGAAACGAACGACTGTGCGAAAAAAGTGACTGTCCCCTTTTCGGCTGCGTGGCGGCTCTCTTGCTGTCAGTGCTCCGCCAACGCTTGGTCGCCCGCAGGAAGGACAAGTATAAGGACGTGGAGATATAGCAATGATCGTGGTTACGAGCGTGACCATTTCTGGCAAACGGATCCGAAGGACGTTGGGGCTCGTGCGCGGCAACACCGTGCGCGCCCGTCACGTGGGCAAGGACATCCTGGCCGTTTTGAGGAATCTGGTGGGTGGTGAGGTTCACGAGTACGGAAAGCTGCTGGCCGAAAGCCGGGAGCAGGCGCTGGATCGCATGGTCGGCGAGGCAGAAGGGCTCGGCGCCAACGCCGTCGTGGCGACGCGCTTCACGACCTCGATGATGATGGGCGGCGCCGCCGAATTACTGGCGGTCGGTACCGCTGTCGTGGTCGAAGATGACGTTTGAAACGAGGCAGAGCGACGCGGGCGCCGTTCGCTTCGCTCGATGAAGGTGCCCACAATCTTTACTGAGAGGAGGGACCGAGAACGTGACTATCCCCTTTTCGCGAGGAAAGGGATACCTCCCGTTCCTCCAGTCTCCATGCCGCGTAGGCCGGCGATTGATCGATGTCTTCCCGTTCGAGGTATGGATACGCCGCTGAGATTTCTTCAACTGATCGACCGGCCGCCAACAATCCCACAACGGTGCTAACCGTTACGCGTATGCCCCGGATGCACGGCTTGCCACCCATGACAGCAGGTTCGAAAGTGATTCGCTGGAATCCATCCATGATTGATCTCCGTTCGTTCAACAGGCCCAGCCTGAAGGTAACAGCCCCTTTCTTCCAGCCAGACATGTGTTCCTTCAACGATTCCGTTGCCTCGTCGCCCGCAAACGAGCCTTTTCTGACAAATTCCCTTTCTTGCCGCATCTTGCCAGGCGTCGCAGGACCGGGTCCGAGTATCGGTTCGCATGAAGCCACTGATCGACCTCGTCTCGGGTCGTCCCGGCTAGTTCGGCACTGACGCGGTCCCGAATCTCCCGCATGGTCTTTACGCAATCGAACTCCTTCTTTTTCATCTTCTCAACCATCACATACGTCTGTCGGCGTCCGGATTTCGAGAATCTCGTACTCTATTCCTCGGTTGACCTCATTGTATGCCCGTAGACGGCGGAACGTGGAGAGGTGCTTGACGTTCCAACTTATGAGGGGGTCAACTCGCGCGACCGAGGCAACGCCGATACGCGGGACGTCGGCCAACATTCGTGAATTGAGCGAATAGAGAAGGTGACTGTCCCCTTTTCGCTGTCTCCCTTTCCCCTCACCTGTGGGCAGCATCCCTGGTTCCCACGACCAGCAAAGTCCGTATAGGCAACAGGAATTCTCCCCCCAACCGCCTGATGTCCAAGGCCTCCAGGAATGAATTCGGAGCCCGCTTAAGACTGGCGCGGATCTCCGCTTCCGCCTCAGCGCCAGAGGATCCTATCTCGCACCACCTGCGTACAGTCGTCCCCTGAGGCCGCTCCGACAATCCGTTCTTCAACACTTCCATCTTCAACCCACTGCTCTCGAATATGGATCGCCACCTCGCGGCCGTGTAGCTCCGGACGTGGGTTGGATCGTGAAGAACTTCCAGCTTGTGGTTGAACTCGTCGATGTCAGCGTTTTCGTGTCCTTCGAGATCGATAATCGCGACGCGCCCGCCGATCTTCGTGAGCCGAACCATCTCTGCCACCGCTCGGTCCACGTCATGGAAATGGTGGGGAGCGAGCCGGGATACAACCAAGTCGAACTGGTGTCCCCGCAGGGGAACCGATTCAGCGTACGCCTCGACCGTCTCCACCTCGATTCCCCGCTCCGCCGCCAAGCGCCGAAAAGCGTCCAACATGCCGGGTGCAGGGTCGACTCCGACGAGTCTCCCGGCACGGTCGGCAAAGGACAGCGCCAAGTGGCCGGCGCCACAAGCCACGTCGCATACGGATGCTCCAGGCTCCAGATTCACGAGCTGGTGAAGAAGCCGGATGGTCGGGCTCATGGAGTGGACTTCGCTCGTCGCGTAGTTGGCGGCGATCTTGTCGAAGCGTTCACTAGAATCGTTCGTCAGTTTGCACTCTCCTCTTGGGACCTCCGACCTCGGCCCGGTAGACAACGCTGGGCGCCATCATCGCGCCCGCTCGCGAGATTGCGTTCTAGTGATCCCGACGACGCTTCAGGTAGACGGGCAAAAGCACCAGCAATACGGAGACGCCCAGAAGAATCCACGGTTCTCTTTTCCCGCTGTTGCCGCTATTCCTCACGATCAGCATGCGAACCTGGCGTCTCGCTTGGACCAGCTCCAGGCCCAGGGTGCTCTTGATGGCACGAGCGATCGAAGAGTCCTCTTCGGGATCGAACTTCAGCTTGATGCGATAAGAACCATGGAGTCTTGTTTCGTCGAGTACCGGTCGATCCAGCAGTGACGCGACCATGCGTGCAAGGCCCTTGACGCTGGTGGCCTCCAGTTCCCCGCCGGACCAGCGGGAGTAGCTCCCCTCGATGGACGGTAGAGGCTCGAGTCTCGTCTCGGCCGATCTCCGCAATACATAGGCGTCCACCGTCCTGTTTTCCAAGACCGCTTCGACTCCCAGGGCGGCCGAGACCGCCTCTTGCATCATGGGTGCCAAGAGATCCTGCCTGCCGGCAGTGTTGACCACGACATCGTATTTCTGATTGGGCAACTCGGCCTCGATCAGGAATTGGCCCGGGAGAGAATCGAAAGCGACGGGAAGGATGTGCTCCGGAAGAAAGGAAATGATTTTGATTTCATTGCGGCTGCGGCTCATTCCACTGCGATCACTCGTGGACGGGCGGATGAGTACTTGAAAAACCGGTTCCGGCCCGTCATCTCCCACGGCGAGGAAGGTGCCCGTGGATTTCTCTGGAACATCGGGCCGCCGCCCGGCTACAAGATCACCCAGAACCGTCTTGGTCACGTGACGGGGGTGTGTAACCGCTTGGATAACGCCCTCCTTGTCGACCAGTACGGTGGCCGGGATGCCCGTCACGGAGTAGTCGCGGAATACGGATCGATCAAGATCGAGACCAATCCAACCGGAGATGGGTTGAGACTTCAAGAAGGGTTCGATGGTGCTTACTTCCTCATCCGTGATGGAGAGGAAACGAACCGGCTGGCCGGAAAATTCCTCCGCGAGTTCGTTGAAATGGGGAATCGCCCCGACACACGGGCCGCACCACGTGGCCCAGAACTCCAGGACCATCGCCTGACCCTTGAGGGCTTGCCAGCTCAAATCATCGTCGGCGGGACCTTGCAGCATCGTCTCGATTGCGAGGTCCGGCGCTCGGTCGCCGATCCTCGGCGTTGCACCGAGCGTCAGGGCCGCAGTCATCATGATGTTGGCGAGCGTTCCGATCGAGATTCTTGGCATCGTACTACCTCCTCGAACTCGTCAAATTCGGCAAGAGTCAAGAAGGTGACTGTCCCCGTTTCCGGCTCCGTTCCCTTCTCCTACCCTCTCGCGTGGCTTCAGCCGGCTTCGTTGCGGGGGGACAACACCAGTACCTCGTAGGTGGTGGGTTCGGATACTCGCTCCATGGTCACTCCGAAGTTCTCGCGCAGGTATTTGAGTGCCACCTCCCAGCCATCGGAAAAGTCGACGGAAATGTCCACCCTGCGGTGGAAGGGATTGGCCGCCCCCTCACCCTCCCATTTCATCTCGACTTCGTCGAGAAGCTTGTTGTAGCCCTCAACCAGATCATTGGATGCCGCGAGTCCAAGCATGCTTCGAATTGCCGCAGCGAGCGTTTCCCCTGTGGCGTGGAAGCTGGACCCATCGGCCTCGAATGATCTATTCCGGGCTGCGCTGATTG
>JAPOYZ010000032.1 GCA_026706325.1 Candidatus Aminicenantota bacterium | reverse complement strand
TGGCCGCCTTCGCGGATGGCGAAGCGCAGGCCCCGCTCGATGGCGATGGGCGTGATCAGCTCGAACTCGATCGTCACGTTGTCCCCCGGCATCACCATCTCCGTCCCTTCCGGCAACGCCACGTTCCCCGTCACGTCCGTCGTCCGAAAGTAAAACTGCGGCCGGTACCCCGTGAAAAACGGCGTGTGCCGGCCGCCCTCCTCACGGGTCAGAATGTACGCCTCCGCCTGGCATTTCGTGTGCGGCGTGATCGACCCCGTCGCCGCCACCACCTGTCCCCGCTCCACTTCGTTTTTCGGCGTCCCCCGCAGCAACAACCCCACGTTGTCTCCCGCCTGTCCTTCGTCCAGCAGCTTGCGGAACATCTCCACGCCCGTCACCACCCGCTTCATCGTGGGCCGGATCCCCACAATCTCCATCTCCGTCCCCACCTTGATCTTTCCGCGCTCCACCCGGCCCGTCACCACCGTCCCCCGGCCGCTGATGGAGAAAATATCCTCGATCGGCATCAGAAACGGCTTGTCCACGTCCCGCTCCGGCATCGGCACGTACGCGTCCACCGCGTCCATCAACTCCCGGATCTGGTCCTGCGCCGCCGCGTCTCCCTCCATCGCCTGCAGCGCACTCCCGTACACCACCGGAATGTCGTCCCCGGGAAACTCGTACTGGCTCAGCAGCTCCCGCACCTCCAGCTCCACCAGCTCCAGCAGCTCCTCGTCATCCACCATGTCCACCTTGTTCAGGAAGACCACGATGGAGGGCACTCCCACCTGCCGCGCCAGCAAGATGTGCTCCCGCGTCTGCGGCATCGGCCCGTCCGCCGCCGAGACCACCAGGATCGCCCCGTCCATCTGGGCCGCTCCCGTGATCATGTTCTTGATGTAGTCGGCGTGTCCCGGACAGTCCACGTGGGCGTAGTGGCGCTCGGCCGTCTCGTACTCCACGTGCGCCACCGCGATGGTGATCCCCCGCTCCCGCTCTTCCGGCGCGTTGTCGATGGAATCGAAATCCCGGATCTCCACGCTGGGATTCTGGGCGCTCAACACCTGCGTGATGGCCGCCGTCAACGTCGTCTTGCCGTGGTCCACGTGCCCGATGGTTCCAATGTTCACATGCGGCTTCGTGCGCTGAAACTTCTCCTTCGCCATCTCGTCCTCTTTTCCGATTCAGTCGATCCTGATCGACGTCGCTTTCGTGTCCCTTCGGGACGGTTCAACCTGACCGGGTCAAGATCCGGCCGTGGGTTCGCGCCACCTGCTCTTCCACCACTTGCCTGGGGACCTGCTCGTAGCGCTCGAAATGCATGGTGTAGGTCGCCCTCCCCTGGGTGATCGACCGCAGTCCGGTGGCGTAGCCGAACATGGTCTCCAAGGCCACGTAGGCCGTGATCACCTGGCTCCCGCCCCGGGGTTCCAACTGGGCGACCCGGCCCCGGCGGCCGTTGAGGTCGCCGATGACATCGCCCATGTACTCCTGGGGCACCACCACTTCCACCTTCATGACCGGTTCCAGCAGCACGGGATCCGCCTTCCGGGCGGCCTGCTTGAAGGCGAGGGAGCCCGCGATCTTGAACGCGATCTCCGACGAGTCCACGTCGTGGTAGGAGCCGTCCAGCAGGGTCACCTTGACGTTCTGCATCTCGCAGCCGGCCAGGACTCCGCCCTCCATGGCCTCCCGCACACCGGCCTTCACCGCCGGAACGAATTCTCGAGGGATCACGCCGCCGACGCTCAGGTCCTCGAACAGGAACCCGTTTTCAGCCTCACCCGGCTCCAGCGGCTCGACCCGAAGCCTGGCGTCGCCGTACTGGCCCCGGCCTCCGGTCTGGCGAATGTAGCGGCCGTGCCCTTCGGCTGTCCCCAGAATGCTCTCCCGGTACGCCACGTGCGGCTTGCCCACGTTGGCGCCGACGCCGAACTCGCGCAGCAGGCGATCCACGATGATCTCCAGGTGCAGCTCCCCCATGCCCGAGATCAGGGTCTGTCCGGTTTCCGAATCGGTGTGAGTCCGAAACGTCGGATCCTCTTGAACCAGCTTCTCCAGTGCGAATCCCAGCCGATCCTGGTCGGGACGCGTCTTGGGCTCGATGGCCACTGAGATCACGGGCGCCGGAAACTCCATGGATTCCAGCAACACAGGCCGGACCGGATCGCAAATCGTGTCTCCCGTCGCCGCCGTCTTGAGTCCCACCAAGGCAGCAATGTCCCCGGTGCCGAGCTCCTTGAGCTCCTCCCGCTTGTTGGCGTGCATCTTGAGCAACCTTCCAATTCGCTCCGCCCGCCCGGAAGCCGGGTTGTAGACCTTCGAGCTGGCCTTCAGGCATCCGGAATAGACGCGGACGAAGGCCAACTTGCCGACGAACGGGTCGCCCATGATCTTGAATACGAGGGCCGAAAAAGGGTCGTCCCGGGAGACTCGAGGAGTCACCGGATCTCCCGTGACCGGGTCGGTTCCTTCTGGCGGGGGCACCTCCAACGGAGAGGGCAGGAAATCAACGATGCCGTCCAACAAGGGTTGCACCCCCTTGTTCTTGAAAGCGGCGCCGCAGAGGCAGGGTGTGAATCTGCCCTGACAGGTTCCCAGTCGTAGCGCGCGCTTGAGGGAGGCGGGATCGATGGGCTCGCCGTGCACGTACTTTTCCAGCAACTCCTCGTCCACCTCGACGACCGCCTCCACCATCTTCTCGCGCCAGTGCTCCGCCGCCTCCCGCCATTCCTCCGGAATGTCACCCTCCACGAAGTTGGCGCCCAGGGTCTCGGCTTCGTAGCGGATGGCCTTGCGGGAGATCAGGTCGATGACGCCTTCGAAGGACTCCTCCTGTCCCAACGGAATCTGGACCGGGACCGGATTTGCGCCCAGCTTCCGGGTCATGGACTCCATGGCCGCGAAAAAATCGGCTCCCAGCCGGTCCATCTTGTTCATGAAGGCGATCCGCGGCACCCGGTACTTGTCCGCTTGGCGCCAGACGGCCTCGGACTGGGGCTCGACGCCCGCGACGGCGTCGAATACGGCAATGGCGCCGTCCAGAACCCGCAGGGATCGTTCGACCTCAGCCGTGAAGTCTACGTGGCCCGGGGTATCGATAATGTTGATGCGGAAATTCTTCCAGAGGCAGGTCGTGGCGGCGGAGGTGATGGTAATGCCCCGTTCCTGTTCCTGGGGCATCCAGTCCATGGTGGCGGTGCCTTCGTGCACTTCACCCAGCTTGTAGGTGATTCCCGTGTAGTAGAGAATCCGCTCGGTAGTCGTCGTCTTACCGGCATCGATGTGGGCCATGATGCCGATATTACGCGTCCTTTCGAGCGCAGACTGAGTTGCCACTGTACTGATCTTCCCTGGATGCCGCCCCCGCTGGTAATCGAGTCCTTCCCTCTCACCATCGGTAGTGTGCGAAGGCACGGTTGGCCTCGGCCATCCGGTGCACGTCCATCTTCCTGCGAACGGCTCCGCCGCGGTCATTCGCGGCGTCTGCGAGCTCGTTGGCCAGCCTCTCCCTCATGGTCTTTTCGTGACGGGCCCGGGCATAGCCCACCAGCCAGCGGATGGCGAGCGAGGTCTGCCGCCGGGTGCTGACTTCGATGGGGACCTGGTAGGTCGATCCGCCCACGCGGCGGGACTTGGTCTCCACCATGGGCTTGACCCGGTCCACCGCCTTCTTGAAGATCCGCAACGGATCTTCTCCCGTCCTGTCCTGGATCAGGTTCATGGCGGCGTAAAAATTCCTCTCGGAAACACTCTTTTTTCCCCGCACCATGGCCTGATTGATGAATCGGCTCACCAGGCGGCTTTTGAATACGGGGTCGGGAGCCACGTCTCGCTTGGGGACATCCCTTCTTCTAGACATCTCGATGGCTCCTGGACACGACGCAAGCTGCGATGGAACCCGGCGTCGATGCAGCTAATGGAGATCCAGCTAACCCCTGGGGCGCTTGGCGCCGTACTTGGAGCGGCTGTTGTTACGGTTGTCTACGCCGGCCGTGTCCAAGGTCCCGCGGATCACATGGTATCGCACGCCCGGCAGGTCCTTAACCCGGCCACCACGAATGAGCACAATGGAGTGCTCCTGCAGATTGTGTCCCTCACCCGGAATATAAGTGGTGACTTCGATCCCGTTGGTCAACCGTACCCGGGTCACCTTTCGAAGCGCCGAGTTGGGTTTCTTCGGCGTCTGCGTGTACACACGAACGCAGACTCCGCGCCTTTGAGGGCAACCCTGCAGCGCCGGGCTTTTGGTCTTGGTCCGCACCGGTTTGCGACCCTTGCGAACCAATTGATTGAACGTCGGCATCGATGCCATCCACTCCTGGAACTGCCCACCGGCGCCGCCTTCGACGCTTGGCGTGAGAGCAGAACAAACCCTATAAGACAAAAAAGGATGCCGTTGAGGCATCCGCACTCGACCCACCCACGCCGTGATAGGCGGATGAATCTTAGCCTCAGGACCGGCCCCCTGTCAAGCCGGGAAACAAGTTATTATATGCGTCCGTGACCGCCTTGACAAAACAGGTTCCACGGATGATCCGTGGAGCCGGCAACCGAGACGCCGGAACGGCTCCGGAGCGTCCCGGCCGAGATTCCAGCGGCCCCAAGCCGGTTCCGGCGCCGCTGATCGCCGCCTATACGCTGGCCTACACGCTTGGCCTGATCCTGTGGCTCCCTTTCCGCCTCCTTCGTTATCTCCGGGGCCATCGTCCCGTTCCCTTCAGGAAAAGGATGATGGTTCCCGATTGCGTCTCGCCGCCCCCTTCCGGCCGGGCCCGGCTCTGGGTCCACGCCGTCTCGGTGGGAGAGGTCAATTCGATTCGCCCCCTGATAGATGCGCTGAACCTGAAATCGTCTCAACTGTGCATTTCCACAACGACCGAGACGGGGCAGCGTCTGGCCCGCCAGCTTTTCCGGGACCGGGCCCGGATCTTCTATTTTCCCCTGGACTGGCCCTGGCTCTGCAGGAAATATCTCAGGAGGCTGGATCCGGCGGCCGTCCTGGTAGTCGAAACTGAGATCTGGCCCGGGTTCATCGTTGCCGCACGGGAGTCGGGCGTTCCCGTGGTCCTGGTCAACGGCAGGATCTCCGACCGGTCGTTCGCTCGCTACCGGCGCTTCCGGCGCCCGCTGCGGCCCTTTCTCCGGCAGTTGGATCGTCTCTGCATGCAGTCGGTCCAGGACCGGAACCGGATCGTCGAACTGGGATCCGCCGCTTCCAGAACCGGCTCCCTCGGAAATTTGAAATACGATTACAGCCTGGGCCCGGGCGCCGGACCGGCGGCATTGACGCGGCGGATTCGAAGCCTGTTCGGAACGGACCCGATCTGGATCTGCGGCAGCACCCGCGAAGGAGAGGAGGAGCAGCTGCTGGACGCCTTCCAGGAGACCCGGCGGGAATTCCCCCATCTCCGCATGGTTCTGGCTCCCCGGCACCCGCGGAGATCGGACGAGGTCTCCGGCCTGCTTCGGCAGCAGGGCGTCGTCCACCTGAAACGCAGCGGTCTCAACGGTTTCCAGGAAGCGGGCCCGCCCGCCCGCCCCGACGTGCTGGTCCTGGACACCATCGGCGAGTTGGCTCATCTCTACGAACTGGCCCAGATCGTTTTCGTGGGGGGCAGCCTGGTGGCGTGGGGGGGACACAACATCATCGAGGCGGCATACTTCGGCAAGCCGATACTGGTGGGACCTCACATGCATAATTTCCGGGAAATGGCTCGCAATTTCCTGGAAGGGGGCGCAGTGCTGCAGGTCCGAAACTCGGGGGAATTGGCCCGGCGGCTGCGGGAACTCCTGGAAAGCGAGGCGGCTCGCCGGGGACTGGGGGAAAACGCCCGGCGGATCCTTCGCGAGAATCGAGGCGCCGTGGCCCGAACGGCCCGCATCGTGGACGAGTACCTGCGTCCGAAAGCCGGATCCTGAGAACGCATGCGGGTTCTTCTCTCCCAACTCTACTCCCTGGTCATGCGGCTCAGAGCGTTGCTCTACCGGCGCGGCCTCATTTCCCGCAGCCGACTCCGCAACCCGGTCATCAGTGTCGGGAACCTGACCGTGGGCGGGACCGGAAAGACTCCCTTCGTGGCCTATCTGGCCGGCGTTCTCAAGCAGGCGGGCTATCAGCCGGTCGTCCTGAGCCGCGGCTACCGGGGCAAGGCCGAGCACTCGACCCTGGTGGTCAGCGACGGCAGGAAAGTCCTGTGCGACCCGGCCAGCAGCGGAGACGAGCCCTTTCTGCTGGCCGGGCAGCTTCCCGGCGTCCGCGTCGCCGTGCGAAAGAATCGGCACCGTTCAGGAACGCTGGTAGAACAGGAGGCGGACGGACGCGTCATCCACATTCTGGACGATGGTTTCCAGCACCTGCGGCTCAAGCGCAACCTGGACATTCTGCTGGTGGATGCCACCGATCCTTTCGGCGGCGGTCATCTCCTGCCGGCGGGGAGGCTCCGGGAGCCACTGGCCGCCATGGGACGCGCCGATCTGGTGGTCATCACGCGGTCCCACCTGATGGGGGAGATGGACCGCCTGGGGGCGGCGATTTGGGGGCACAGCAAGGTCACTGCCATTTCCTACTTCTACCATCTCGCCGTCGGCGTCTTCGATCTCAAGACCCGGACACAATTCCGGACCCGGGATTTCGTAGGCCGGCGGGTTATCGCCCTGGCGGCCATCGGAAATCCCGGAATCTTCGTCCAGGACCTGGAGCACTACCAGATGGACGTGCGGCACCAGCTCCTGTTCCCCGACCACCATCCGTACATCCAGAGTGATCTGGACCAGGCCCTGGAGAATCTGGACGAACACGGAGCCGAGGCGTTGATGACGACGGAGAAGGACGCGGTCCGCCTCCAGGGCCTGGAATTCGGCGCCGGACAGATCTTCGTATTGAAGATCGAAGCGTTGCCCGAAGACCCGGCGGAGTACCGCAAGTTTCTCTTGGATGAGGTGGCCGGCCTTCCCAATCCGCACTGAAGGAGGGCTTAGGAGCCTGCGCCGCAGAAATTGATCTACTGCGAAAGCGGGGAATCGGTCCATATTTCCCCGATTTCTCGGCGAATAGAACAACTATGCACCTCAAAATCGTGAAAATCTGTCCTCGATTCCCCACTTTCTCGCTACGATCATTCCTACGGCGCAGACTCCTAGCCGCCCTAACCGGAAGAGCTCAGGTAGTCCATCCGTCCCCCGTCGACGGTCAGAATCTGCCCGGTCACAAAGCGGGCTTCGGAGGAGGCCAGATAGGCTACGGCGGCGGCGATGTCGTCGGGTTCGCCGATCCGTCCCAGCACGCTTCGTCCCGCGAATTCCTGAATGACCCGCTCCAACTCCCCTGGAGGGGTTTGCTGCACAAGCAGGTCGGTTCGGACCAGGCCGGGAGCCACGGAATTGACGTTGATGTTGTCCGGGCCCAGTTCCAGCGCGAAGCGTTTGGTCAGGTTCATGACGGCCGCCTTGGTCGTACTGTAGAAGGTTCTCAGCGGGGAGATGTTGCCATATCCGGCAATGGACGAGACGTTGACGATGGAGCCGGAACGCCTTTCCCGCATCTGCGGCAGGACCGCCCGCGTGCCGTTGATGATTCCCCGGACATTCACGCCCCACATGGCTTCCAGGTCCCGCTCCAGGTCCTCATCGGAGGCGTATGAAGTCAGGTCACCGTCGAGCACGATGGCGGCGTTGTTGACCAGGACGTCGATGCGAGAAAATCTCTCCAGGATCCGGTTGACCATGGCCTGGACTGCGGAGCGGTCGGAGACGTCCGCTCGCACCGCCTCGGCCTCCGTGCCCAATCGGTTCACTTGGTCGACGGTCCAGGCGGCGGCCGGCTCGTTGCTCACGAAGTTGATCCCGACCCGGGCTCCTTCCCGGGCCAGGCGCAGGGACACGGCCCGGCCGATCCCCCGCGACCCTCCCGTCACGAGGGCCACCTTTCCCCGAAATCTTTGACCTGGATTTCCGCTGTCCGTACGCGCCGCCATCGGGCCCCTCGCGGGTAGCCTATCAGTCCCGTTTGCCGCCATCAAAACCATGACCTAAATCCAGTAAGAAGACTGTGCGCCGAGCAGATTTTGCCGCGATGGTCTAAAATGTTCCCTGTCCGATTGGCTCTCCGCCCCGGAGAGAACGGCCGCATTCCAGAGCCGGAGATCCGGATCGCGAGAAAGCCTCAAGTTCAAGGGAGACAGTCCTTTGCCCTCTGTCAGACAGCGACTCGGAGTCTTGGCCTTCCTGATGGCAATCGTCACCGGGGTCGGCCACGGCAATGACAAGGGCGTTCGCCTTCCCCATCTGGAAGCCATGCGTCCCATCGGGGGGCAGGCCGGTGCCCAGGTCGAGGTCGTTCTTCTGGGAGACATGCTCTCCAACGCCGAATCGGTCGAGTTCGATTGCGAAGACCTCGACTTCACCTTGTCGAAGGTGACGGCGGAACGAATCGAGGGAACGATCCGAATCTCCAGGGATGCCCCCCTGGGGCAGCACATCTTGAGGGCCAAGACCAAGGACGGCTACACCACCGCCCTCTGGTTCACGGTGGGGCAATTCGATCCGGTTCCTGAACAGGAGCCCAACGAGACCCTCGCCGGCGCTCAGGCCATCTCTCCACCCTGTGAGATCTACGGGACCATGGAGAAGAAAGAGCGCGATTTCTATTCTCTCCAGGCGAAGAAGGGGGACCGTTGGATCTTCGAAGTTCGGAGCATCCAGTACGGTTCCATGTTCGAGAGCTATCTCAACCTGCGAGACGAAAACGGGAGAGAACTGGTCTTCAATGACGATCGCTCCGACTTCGATGTGAACTCGCTGATCGATCACACGTTCGAGAAGGACGGCACCTATTTCATCGAGGTCGATTCCTTCCGGGGCGTTCGGGGGTGGGGTTTCACGAAGAACAACGGATACGTCCTGCGTGTCTCCCGAATCCCCCTGATCGACCACGTCTCGCCTCTGGGAGGCCGCGCGGGCAGCCGGGTCACGGTCCGGTTCTCGGGTCAGGGCCTGCAGCAGGTGGAAGAGGTCTTCTTGTCACCGACCCGCCGGGGGGAGCATGTCACCCTGACGATTCCCTGGACCCTGGACGTCCGATTCGCCGACGATTATTCCACCTCGTCGGAGATTCCCAGGGTGGAGGGGAAGATCCTGCGTCGAGCAGCCGAAGCCATGGAAGTCGAGTTCCAATTACCGGAGGAACCCCTGGGCATCTGGTCCCTTTTTGTGGAGGACGAGAGCGGGATCGCGGATCCCAAGTATTTCGAGATCACCCAGTCAGAGGAGGTCGCGGAAATCGAGTCCAACGATCGGCGCGACGAACCGCAGGAATTGCCTTTTTCCGCCGGCAAGAACCTGGTGGTCAACGGCAGGCTTGAGCGGCGCGAGGTGACGGAGCTGAGTCAGGACAAGGATTTCTATGCGCTCGACGCCAAGCAGGGCGCTCCCCTGCGGATTCACACCAACGCCTACCAGCTCCTGTCGCCGAGTATCGACACCGTCGTCAGCCTGTTCGATACGGACGGAAAACTGTTGGCGGAGAGTGACGATCTGACGCACGGACGCGGGTTCTACACGGGAAGTGTCGACAGCAACCTGTACTACATCCCCGAACGGGACGAGAGGGTCGTCATTTCCGTATCGGACCGGGTCGGCCGGGGCGGTCCCGGGTATGACTACCGTCTCCATGTAAAGTCGGAGGAGCCGGGGTTTCTCCTCGTAGTCTCTCCGCAGTTCGGGCTCCAATCGATCTCCCTGTCCAACTTCACCGTGGAGCAGGAGGGGGAGAGCAACATGGTGGTGGGCATGATCCGGATGCCCCCCAAGATTCATACTGACGATCCTATTCCCGCCGCCCTGGCCCCGCCTCCGGGGGCCGCAATGGAAGGGGAGGTTCGGGTCTGGGTCGAGGGGCTTCCGCCGGGAGTGACCGCCGAGGAGCATCGGTTTCGCGCGGATGAGGTCGTCGAGCCGGGGGGAGATGGAGCCACCTTCATGGTGCCGGAACGGCTGCTCACGATTCGCGCCGGTGCCGCGGTGCCGCCTGGGACTTACCCCTTTCGCGTGTTGGGCGAAGTCGTTGGAAATGAAGGAATCACCGCAGTCGGCCGAGCCATGGACTCCATGGGCGGCATCACCGAACTGTATAATTTCCCGTGCCGGCCCGTCGGCGAAACGGCTCTCACCGTCATCGAGCCGGGTGCGGTGACCGTTGAACTCGATGCGAAAGGGGACAAAGTTGTGGTGATGCAGGGAGAGACCTCCCTGGTCGGGATCAAGAACCGGATCCCCCTGGCGACAGATTTGAAACCGAGAGTCTGGCTGACGAATGCCCCTGAAGGTGTTTCGGCGCACCTGGAATCGGATCCGGAGGGGAACCTGCACGTGGGAATCCGGGCGGCCGAGGAGACGGGGATCGAGTCCACCGAGAATGTCTACGTCGAGTTCGACGTCGGCAGGCGAGTCGTCTCGAGCCACCGCTTTACCGTCCAGGTCGTTGCGAGGGAGCATACGCCGTGACCCTCAAACTCCGAAACGCCGCTGGGAGGGGGGACATCCCTGTCCCCCTCTTCGTCCCCGACCCAAAGTCGGGGGTGGCAAACCCCCGCTCCCAAGCGGGACCACAGCCGCCGGCGGGACTTCTCCGAAGCCTGGCCATCCTGGTCCCGATCCTGATTCTGTTCTGGCTGATCTGTCTTCCGGGTCAAGCGCTGGCTTTGTCGGGCGCAACGGCGGAGACTCGGAGTGAGACAGCGAGCCAGATTGCCGAAACCTCTGACGTTCCACCAAGTGGGTCCCCGCCGGAAACCAGAGTCCCAGCCGACCCGACCGCCGATCTGAAGCGAATCGTCCTGGAGCCGAAGGACCTCGTTCTGTCTCATCCCGGCGCGACCCAACGGCTCGTGGTCACCGGCTACTACGCCGACGGGACGGCCCACGACGTGAGCCTCCTCTGCCGCTACGTCTCCTCCGCTCCTCAGGTGGTCTCGATCAGTTCCGACGGCGTCGTCCGGGCTCTGGCGCCGGGGCGCGCCGAGGTCGAAGCGCAACTGGGGGAGGCTCGCTCCGGCCTCCAGGCTCGGGTCTCCGACCAGGCCGCCGAGGTGAGCATCAACTTCAGTCAGGACCTCCTGTCCATCTTTACTCAAAGGTCCTGCAACACTCCCACGTGCCACGGCGCCATCAGCGGACAGGCCGGCTTCAAGCTCTCGCTGTTCGGTTACGATCCGCAGGCCGACTACCGGATGATCGTCGAAGCCGATGAAGGGCGCCGGGTCGATCTGGAAGACCCGGAAAAGAGCCTGCTTCTGATGAAGCCCACCTTCAGCGTGCCCCACGGTGGCGGCAAACGACTGACCTTGGAATCGGCCGAATACGAGACCATCGCCGGCTGGCTGAACCAGGGAGCCCGTTACAACTCAGATGGGCCCCGGGTGACCGGCATCGCCATTTATCCCCGGGAACGGATACTCCTCGGTCTGGGGACCAACCAGCGCTGGGTGGTCTTGGGGACCCTGTCCGACGGAACCACTCGGGACATGACCCGGGAAGTCAAGTACCAGGTGGGAAACGACAACGTCGTCCAGGTGACGCCGGGGGGTGAGTCGAAGGCGGTCGGGCGCGGGCAGACTCACCTGATGGTCCGGGCCATGGGCCGGGTCGCGGTGGCCCGGGTCGGCGTCGTGGATGAGCCTCCAATGGCCGACTATCCTCCCCTGTCGACTCGCAACTTCGTGGATGAGGCCATGATCCGGCAGTGGAAAGAGCTGAATCTGGTCCCGTCGGAGATCTGCAGCGACGAGGAGTTTCTGAGACGGGTCTATCTGGATGTGGTCGGATTGCTGCCGACGGTCGAGGAGTGCGAGCGCTTCCTGGCGGATACCCGGGCCGGCAAAAGGGCGGCCCTGATCGACGAACTGTTGGAGCGGGACGAGTACGCCATCTACTGGACGACCAAGCTCGGAGACAGTTTCCGCGTCCACCAGACAAACATTCCCAGTCGCGCGCAGGGCCTGCTGAAGAGATTCATCCGGACCTTTCTCAGGGAAGACCGCCCCTACGATGAGTTCGTTCGAGAGATACTGACCAGCACCGGAGATCAGGCCAGGAATCCTGCGGCCATGTTCTGGGCCCCCATGTCCAACACCGTTCTGGACGTCACCAATGTCAATCAGGTGACGACCACGGTCAGCCGCCTCTTCCTGGGGATCCGGATGGAGTGCGTGGAATGCCACAACCATCCACTGGAGAATCTGACCCAGGACGACTTCTTCGACTTGAGTGCGTTTTTCGGACAGTTGCGTCAGAAACGGGGATACGAGACCTACCGCCGAGTCTGGTGGCTGGACCCGAAGTCCCATTTTGTGCATCCGCGGACCAAGAAGCCGGTGCGGCCCAGAGTTCCTTTCGACCCGGATTTTCCCGTGAGAGCCCACGGGGACTACCGCAAGGACCTGGCGGCGTGGATCACCTCACCCGAGAATCCATATTTCGCCCGGTCCATCGTCAACCGTATCTGGAGGGAGTATTTCAACCTGGGAATCGTGGAGCCCTACGACGATTTCCGAACCACCAACCCTCCCTCCAACGAGGATCTGCTGGACGGATTGGCCCGGCATCTGATCGACAACGGCTTTCGATTGAAGGCGGTGCACCGGGCGATCCTCAATTCCGCGACCTACCAGCGGACATCCTCTCCCAATCAGCGGAACAAGCTGGATGATCCTCGCTTGTTCACCCGCTACAACATTCGCATTCTTCCCGCCGAGGCCATGCTCGACGCCGTGTCGCAAGTCACCGGAGTCGAACACTCCTTCAATGTCAGTCCCAAGGGAACCCGGGCCCAGGAGGTCATCTACCCCGACTACGCCGGTTATTTCCTGAGCATTTTCGGTTACCCGGAGCGCTTGAGCCTGGAGGAGCGGCCCAAGGAACCCACGCTGAGCCAGGCTCTCCACATGAGGTTCGGCGACACGGTCATGGACAAGGTCCAATCGGACGAGAATGTGGTGGCCAAGCTGCTCGAGTCCGGCAAGTCCGATCGCGAGATCTACGATCATGTCTTCATGAGCGCCTACAGCCGCAAGGCGACCGATCGCGAGTGGAACCTCGCCTCCAACTACGTCGCCAGCATGGGTTCCCAGGGGGTGGAACGGAAGCAGATTCTTGATGACCTGCTTTGGACAGTGATAAACTCCCAGGAATTCCTGGTCAATCATTAGGGATACCGCGCACCATGAGAATCTATCCTGCAGAGTTGTCCTGCAGCCCGTCGCGGAGGGACTTCATCCGCATCGGAATGGCGAGTCTGGGAGGCTTGAGTCTCGCCAGCCTGTTGCGGCAGCAGAGCGTTTTGGGATCGAAGAAGAGAGATCTCAACTGCATCGTGCTGTTCCAGGCGGGGGGCAACAGCCAGGTCGACACCTGGGATCCCAAGCCGGACGCCGAGGCGGAGATTCGAGGCTACTTCAAGACGATTCCGACCGTGGTTCCGGGGATTCAGTTCTCCGAGCTGTTGCCCGAGTCGGCGAAGCGGCTCGACAAATACGCGGTGATCCGGTCCATGTACTCGGACGATGCGGTCCACGAGAGCGCCCAGCAATACGTGATCAGCGGCACCAAGCGTAGAAATGACCTGGTTCATCCCGCTCTGGGCTCGGTCCTGGCCCATGAGTGGGGCTCTTCGGCAGGCCTTCCACCCTATGTCGCCATTCCCAAGAACAGCCGTTCCGGTGGAGCCGGTTTTCTGGGTTCGGTCTATGATCCCTTCCAATCCGGAGATCCCAACCAGAAGAACTACTCGGTCAAGGACCTGACTCTGCCGCTGGGAATGAAGCTGGATCAGGCGCGGGCCCGATCGGAGCTGCTGAACGCCTTGGACAACCGATTCCGCAAGGTGGAGAGTTCCGGTCTGCTGGA
>JAPOYZ010000629.1 GCA_026706325.1 Candidatus Aminicenantota bacterium | reverse complement strand
AATTTCGGTAGTGATGGCGCCGTAGCCAGCCTGCCGCAACGCCTCCGCGAAGCGGACTTTGTTTCTTTATCTTTGTCGCTTCCGCCGCACCCGGCCAATCCGTACGGGACGAGGAATCCGAGCAGCATTTCAGGAAGTGGCTGGACGAGGACGTCCGCTTCATCATCAATCCGGAGGAGAAGACCGTTTTCCGGGGCCTCTCCACGCCGGAGGAGAAGGAGCGGTTCATCGAGCAGTTCTGGCTGCGCCGGGACCCCGATCCCAAGACGTCCATCAACGAGTTCAAGGAGGAGCACTACCGCCGCATCGCCTACGCCAACGAGCGCTTCAAGGCGGGGCGCGACGGCTGGCTCACCGACCGGGGACGGATCTATATCGTGTTCGGTCCGCCGGCCCACATCGAAATGCATCCCATGGGCGGACTTCACAACCGTTCGCTTTCCGAAGGGGGCGGATCCACCGTCACGTTCCCCTACGAGGTCTGGACCTACCGTTACATCGAGGGCCTGGGAAACGACATCCTCTTCGAATTCGTCGACTCCGGCATGAGCGGCAACTACCGGCTCGCCCTCAGCCCGGACGAAAAGGACGCCCTGCTGATGACCGGCTACGGGATGACCATGGAGGAGTTCTTCGGATCCAGGACGCGCCTCGACCGGGTCCGGCAGCAGGGGATCCTGCGTCCTCTCGATCACACCAGTCTCGGCATCAACAAGAGCAATCTCCAGCTCATCGAGGACTACTTCAAGGCCCTCACTCCCCCCAACATCAAGTACAAGGACCTGCAGAAACTCGTGGGGACGCGCGTCCACTACGAGGAGTTGCCCATCGGCACCCGGGCCTCCATCGTCTGGGTCAACGCCGAGCAGTTCATGGTGCCGGCCACGCTCCAGGTCTGGAACCGCCTGCTGACCTATCAGCCGGAGAACGACATCCGCAGGGCGCGGGTCGAGATCTACGGCGCCGTTCATGACCTCTTGGGAAAGACCGTCTACGAGTTCGAAGACCAGGTCTACGTCGACGACACGGGCTACCGTCCCTTCGTGGAACAGGGGAAGTCTCTCTACCAGCACACGATTCCCCTGAGGTCGGGGCGCTACAAGCTGGATTGGGTGGTCCGCGACGTTCACTCCGGAAAGATCGGTACTTCGGTCCATTCCATCGTGGTGCCGCACAAGCCGGAGGCGGAGCTCTTCACCAGCACGCTGATCCTGGCCGACCGGATTCGAGTCCAGCAGGAGCCCGATCCGCTGGAGCCCTTCGCCACCCTGTCCGGACTCAAGGTCTATCCCAACCTCCAGAAGAATACGTTCCCGGCGGGAGAGCGGGTCGGACTCTACTTCGAGATCTACAACTTCTCCGTCGACTCCGCCACCGGGGAAGCGGATCTGAAGATTCCGCTTCGCGTCCTGGACCGAAACGGACGGGTGGTCCAGGAGATCCGCCTGGATCACGTGGGCCTGACCTACCTGGGAGAACGGGCGTCGGCCTCGACCCATCTCTATATCGACGGCGTCGGGGACTACCGAGCCGAGATCTCCATTGAGGACCTGATCTCGGGCCAGAAGAAAGACATGAGCGTCCGATTTCGAATCCAGGATAGTTCGGGTTGAGACTGGGGCGGGTCGGGGTCAGGCTGACACAAGCCGTCCGGTTCGCCGCAGTCCTGGCCGCAGTTCTCACCGCCGGCTGCGTGGACGCGGAACCTCCCTACTCTCCAGAAGCCGCTCTCCAATCCTTTCAACTGGCTCCGGGTTTCCGGATTGAGTTGGCAGCCGCCGAACCCCAGGTCGAGGACCCCATCTCAATGGCGTTCGACGAGCGCGGGCGCCTGTTCGTCGTCGAGATGAGGGACTACCCGATCTCCGACAAGCCGCTCTCCAGGATCAAGCTGCTCGAGGACCGGGACGGCGACGGCCGGTTCGAGCACGCCAGCGTCTTCGTCGACGGGCTCCACATGGCCCATGGCGTGCTTCCGTGGAAGGGAGGAATCCTGGTCACCTGCGCCCCCGACATCCTCTATTTCGCCGACACCGACGGCGACGGCCGGGCCGACCAGCGCCAAGTGATCCTGACCGGTTTCGCGCAGGTCAATCCACAGCTCCGCATCAATACGCCCCTCTACGAGATGGACAACTGGATCTACGCCGCGTACCCCAGATTCGGGGTCGGGCGGCGTTTCAAGCAGTTCAGCGATCAGGGCCAGCCGATCCATTTCCCCGATCACCCGGAAGTCGCACCCGTCGACGTCTTCGAGCGAAGATCCGATATTCGCTTCAAACCGGACAAGCTGCGGATCGAGCCGGTCACCGGCAACTCCGAGTTCGGTCAAGCCTTCAATGCCCGCGGCCACCGGTTCCCCTCCTGGAACAACAATCACCTGAGACATTCGGTGATCGCGACTCGATACCTGGACCGCAATCCCCATCTGCAGGTGGAGAACCTCATGCAGACGGTATCCGACCACGGGCAACCGGCCCCGGTCTACCCCATTACCGACCATCCGCACCTTCAGGACATTCGCCAGACCCGGCTGTTGAAGGAACTGGGCCACTTCACTTCCGCCTGCGGCCAGAGCGTCTATACCGGCGGCCGGTTTCCCCCGCCCTACGACGGGGCCCATTTCATCGCCGAGCCGGCCCACAATCTGGTGCACGGCGACATTGTGTCGGCGCGGGGGGCGACCTACACCGGTGCCGGCGCCTTCGAAAAATCGGAGTTCCTGGCTTCCCGGGACAGTTGGTTCATGCCCGTCTTCACCACGACCGGTCCCGACGGGGCCTTGTACGTGGCCGATTTTTACCGCAAGATCGTCGAGCATCCCGAATGGATTCGTGAGGACTTCGTCGACGATCACGAACTGTTCTACGCGGGTCAGGATCGAGGACGGATCTACCGGATCGTCCATGGCGACCCGGAGCCGTCGGAGCCGCCCCGGCTCGATCAGGCCGGCGCCGCGGAATTGGTCGACCGGCTCTCCCATCCCAACCGGTGGTGGCGGCTCACGGCCCAGCGGCTCCTGGTCGAGCGCCGGGATCCGTCGGCGATTCCCCGCCTGAAGGAACTCGCCCGGGCCGGCGTCTCGGCTGACGGCCGAATGCACGCCCTTTGGACGCTGGAAGGGCTGGACGCCCTGGACGCCGACCTGGTCGTGGGCGGTTTGGGAGACGAGAGCCCGGAGGTTCGCGAACAGGCGATCCGGATGGGGGAGCCCTTTCTGTTTGACCGCCGCATCGTGGACCGGATGACGAAGATGACCGGGGACCCGGATGAGCGGGTCCGCTTCCAGTTGGCCTGCACGCTGGGGGACCTCCCGGCAACGGAATCCTTCGGATCCCTGTTGAAGATCGCCCAGGCCCACATGGAGGATCCCTGGTTTCAGGTGGCGGTGCTGAGCGCCGCCGCTGACGACGCGGTCCGGTGGTATCGCACCGTGATCCGGAACCAGGAGTTCGCCTCCCGGGAGACGGAGGGCCGGCAGCTCTTCCTGCGCCGTCTGACGGCCATGATCGGAGCCCGGCAGAAAACTCGGGAACTGACGGCGGTTCTGGCGGCCGTGGGCATGGCCGCGGGGGATCCGGACCATTGGTGGCCCGCACTGAGCCTCGAGGGACTGGCGGAAGGATTGAAACGAGGGGCCGGGGCGCAGGTCGATCTTCCCCGCCGAGCACAACAGATCGTGTTGGAACTCTTGTCCCAATCGAATCGGTTGGGCACGGCGGCTCTCGAGATGGTGGAAGGAGTCCGTCTTTCGGACACGCTCCAATTCCGGTCCATGATGCGGCGGGCTGCCGCGCTGGCGGCCGATGAGGAAGCCGGTTTGGATTCCCGGGTCCACGCCATCCGAGTCGCGGCCCTGGACCCGGCTCGAGCGGACTACTTGCTGCTGGCCGGGTTGCTCCAGCCCCGCCAGCCGGAAGAGATCCAGATGGCGGCGACCCGCGCACTCGTTGTCCTGCCCCATCCCAGGTCGACTGGAATCCTTCTGGAAGCCTGGCGTTCGTTCACGGCCACCCTCCAGAACGCGGCGCTGGATGGGATGCTCAGGGAACCGGAGCGGGTGCCCAGCCTGCTGGACGCCGTCGAGGCGGGGACCGTCCAGCCGTGGACCATCCGGGGCGCCCGGCGGGGCCGCCTGTTTCGGATTTCGAAGGGAGAGACCCTGGAGCGCGCCCGAACTCTCCTACGCAGTTCTCCGCCCGACCTGCGCGCTTTGATGGACCGGTACGGAGTTGCCGCCCGCACCACCGGGGACGCCGCTTCAGGCCGTGAGGTTTTCAACCGGAATTGCAGCCAGTGTCACAAGGTGGGCGAAACCGGCTCGGAGGTCGGACCGGACCTGCTCAGCCTTTCCGGCCGGACCAAGTACGAATTCCTGGAAAACATCCTCGATCCCAACTCGAACATCGTCCCCGGTTATGAGGAATACCTGGTCGAGACCAACGACGGACGCGCCCTGACGGGAGTGATGGCCAACCAGGGCCCGGCCACGGTCACCCTGAGGCGGAGCGAGGGAGAGGAGGACACGATCTCCCGACGCCAGATCGCCAACCTCCGCTCGCTGGGAGTGTCCGCCATGCCGGAGGGTGTCCAGGAGGACATCACCGTCCAGCAAATGACCGACCTTCTCGAGTACCTGACCCACCTGGGAGCGACTGGAGCGGCGACTGGAGCGGCGACTTTCTAGTCGCCGACCTGGAGCGGCGGTTTTCTTACCGCCGAACTCCAGAGTATCAACCCACCGAACCCGCACCGGACGACCGAAAAATCCCCTCCCGCCGTCCCCCGCAAGGAAAGCGCGCGACCGTGTATCACTCCGCCACAACCAACACCCGATCCCCCCGCTCCCGATCCTCCCGCTCCTGTTTCTGACGAAGCTCCTCAAACCTCTTCAGCGACCGCTTCGCCTTCTCGGTCAGTCCCTGCCTGGAGTAGAGCCGGCCCAACTCGAGATGGGCTTCCTTCAACTCCGGTTCCAGCCGCACTGCGTTATCCAACGCGGATTCCGCAGCTTCGATCTCCCCGGACTCTGCCATCGCCTTCCCCAACTGGTAGTGGACCCGAGCGTCGTCGCCCCTCAACTCGAGGCATTTCCTGAGTTGGGACACGGCCTCCGTCTTGCGTCCCAGCCGGACGAGCAGCACCGCGTAGAGATAGCGCGAGTCGAAGTCTCCACCTTTGACCCTGAGCGCGCTCCGCAGAACCGGCTCGGCCTCCTCCAACTGCCCACTCTCCAACAACGAACCGGCCAGAGCCGCGTAGGCCCCAGGGAACTCCGCATCCTGCCGGATGACTCGCCGGAACTCCTGCTGCGCCTGCCGGCTCTTCAACTGCATCTGGTAGCAGACCCCCAGTTCGAAGCGGATCGCCGCCGACCGGGGCAGTTGCCGAAGACCGTAATTGAGGATCTTCTCGGCCCCCGAATAAGCCTGACCCCGCGACAGAATCTGAGCGTATTCCAGATAGAAGGACTCGTTTTCCGGCTCCTTGAGCATCGCCTTTTCGAAGTTGGAAACGGCCGCGTCGAATTGCTGCGCCTCGAACTGCACCCGCCCCAGCAGGAAGCGCACCCGTGCGTTGTCCGGATCGAGGCTCGCACTCTTCCGCAACGCGGCGATGGCTTCCCGGAGCTGTCCCTGGCGCGCCAGGACGAAACCGAGCCCGGCCAGCAACTTTGGGTCGTCCGGCGTCTTACGCAGCGCTTGTTCGTAGGCGTCCCGGGCGGCGGGCCAATCCTCGAGTCCGGCGCACACCCCTGCGAGCATGGCCCATGGCTGCGGAGACTGCGGGTTCCCTTGTACGGCCCGGTTGAGCAGAAGGCGGGCCCCGGCCAAGTCTCCCGAGTTGAGAAGAGCCTGCACGTGCTGGAAATCCACCGTCTGAGCCCAGAGGACCGAGCTCAGAACGAACGTCGCGATCACGACATTCAGGGAGGGGAACGATACCGGCAGAGGCCTTTCAACCATTACAGTAGGGTACTGGCTAAGGGGGGGACATCCCTGCCCCGATACTCCCCGGAATCGGCGGTTAGAAAACCGCCGCTCCACTCAGTTCAGTTTCCTTGGCACGCTCACGGACCAACTCTTGTTGGTGTGACGCTTGCCGTTGACCGTGACCTCGACCTGGCCCACATGGTGAAAGGCCTTCCGGTCGCTTCTGGTCACCTCGTTCGCTTCCACCAGGACCTTCAAATCGGGGCGGTTCATGGACCGGATGGTGCGAGCCTTGAGCACGGCGTTGGCGGGTTCTTTCGACGACACGGTGAAGCTGGACTCGATGAGCCGCCCGTACTCCCGATCGTCCACCGACAGCCGGACCGTTGCGGTCTCGTTCACCAGGTCGCGGGTGATGGAATACTCCGTGGGCTTGGCAAGGATGTCGGGATCGGCCGGGGGCAGGATCTTCAGATCCGGCGGCGGGAGGCCCGGGTTCTGCAGCCCAACGACGGGGAGGATGATCCGGGAGGGAAAACGCCCCCCACGATGGATCGTGTTGGTGGCGCTCAGCGCCGTCGGCCACGCGTTCTGGATGTCGGCGCTGGTGACGGCCACCCGGATGCGGTGTCCGGGAGCGTAGACGTAGGAAATCGTCTTCAACGGGACCGTGATTTCGTATGTCCGTCCCGGCACCAGGGGTTCGGGCTCGAAGTGCGAGTCGCGATGCGTCGCATTGAGGCCCCCGTAGCGGACCAGCTTCGAGGTTCCGTCGGGAGCCACGTCGATGAGCTTCACGCGGAAATAGGCGACCTTGGCGCTGGAGGAGACGTTGAGCACTGCCACGGGGGTCCCCGTCACTTCCACTTCCGCCTCCAACGGGGGCGTCGTATAGGTCACGGAGACGGCTTCGTCCAACCGCTGGTCGATGGGCATTCCCCAGGGCAGGACGCCGCCGCCCCAGTGGATCCCTGAAGTGAGTCCCGCTACAGGATCGTATTCGTACTCCTCGCGGCCTTCGACGGCGTCTTCCTCACGGCTCAGCCGGCCGCCGGAGTGGAAGTAGAACGGCGTCGGCCGGGTGCGGGCGATGGGCCATTCCCGCTCCGACCGCCAGGAGCCGGGTTCCTCCAGGTACATCCGGGCGGAAGGTTTCTTGTACTTCTTGACGAAGATGGTCACCGGCGGTTCGTCCATGACGCCGTTGTCGATCTCCTTGAGCCAGTAGTCGAACCACTTCACGTACTCGATGCCGCCCTCGATCCGGGGTCCGGGGACCGCCCTCTCCACTTCCGGCCACCAGTGCCCCCAGGGACCGATCAGCGCCCGCTTGGGGACCTTCAAGTTCGAGTAGGCACGCAACAGCGCGGTGGGGTAGCAGTCGGACCAGCCCCCGATGACGTAGACGGCGCACTTGACCCGGTTGAAGTCCTTCGCCAGCGACCGGTCCTGCCAATAGGGGCCGTTCTGCTGGTTGGAGATGTAGCCGATGCCCCAGGGCTCGCTCTTCTCCAACCGCTCCTGCCAGATCTCGCTCCACTTGGGGCCGGCGATGTCCGGATTGGGCGGCAGCATATTGGAGGCCGTCATCAGGGGAGAGAAGGTGTCGAACATGTAGGGCCGGAGGACGCCGCCGGGATAGGTCCACTCGGTGTAGACGTCGTCGTTGGCGGAGCGGACGATGATGGCCTTGAGGCTGGGAGGCGCCTGCACCGCCACCTGCCACTGCACCACGCCTCCGTAGGAGATGCCGATCATGCCCACATTGCCGTTACACCACGGTTGGTCGGCGATCCACTCCACCATCTCGTAGCCGTCCCGCCGCTCGTCGGCGGAATAGATGTCCTTGGTCCAGCCTCCCGAATTCCCGGTCCCGCGGACCTCGTACTGCACCACGGCATAGCCCCTTGCCGCCAGGTACGGGGTGGGGCCGACGGGCCAGGGGAAGCCCAGGTCCTCCGAATCGTTGAGGAATCGGTACGGGTAGTACATCATCACGCCGGGGAACCGGCCTTCGGCGTCCGGCCGCACGATCTTGGCCGCCAACTCGACGCCGTCCCGCATGGGGACCCGTACAAACTCCACCTTAAGATTGTTTTCATATATTGGTTCAGACATCTTTTCTTTCGATTGCGCGAGTGATGGTGGCAGGAAAAGCAGCATTAGTGCAATAAAAATAGGCTGGCCACACTTTCCCGGCTTTTTGAAAGCCCAGGATTCATAAGCGTTATTGCCTGATTCCATCTGATCGTTCTCCATCAATATTTATCTATTTATCTCAATATGCACCGTAGGACGCCGCCTGAGGCGGTGAGACCGGACCGGTTATGAGATCCTTGGGAAAGGAGAGATAGCCTCGGGCGCCCACCTCCCTGCCGAAGGGGAAGTTTTTCGTATTCGTCTTGCCCAGTGAAACGTATGTTTCGGGATCGCCGGCCGTCACGTGGATGTCCAGGCCGGCATGGCCCCGAAGCCACTCGGGGCTGACCAGCCGTTCGCCGCGCCAGATCCCCCGGGTTGCGATCAACAGGCCGAAGCGGGCCAGATCTTCCGAACTGATCATGAACCAGCCGGGACCGCCCCGCACGATATTGCCGTTGATCTCGTAGGGTGGATCGACGTACTCGCCGTAGTGGGGAATGGCGGGATAGAAGTCCTTCGTGTCCTGGAGCACCTTGCCGGCCTTCCATTCCCAGCGGTCGGGGGGGATTCCCATGGGGCCGAACAACCGCTCGTCGATGACATCCTTCAGGTCCCGGTCCCAAAGGACGGTCAAGGCCTGACCCAGGCGGACATAGCCTCCACTGCTGTACCGGGTGACGGTGCCCGGTTCCGTATGGGAGTAGTTGTCGTAGATCGGGTCCCCCGTCCAATTCACCCAGTCCGGAATGGTGCCGTGAATCCAGTGCGCCGCCGCCTCCGGGTCCCGCTCTCCCGGCTTGTTCCGCCAGTGGTATCCGCTCTCCAGGATGAATCCGCCCCGGTGGTTGACCAGTTTCCGCCAGGTGAGGGTCTTGTGATGCCCTTCGTCCAGATACTTGTGGGGATGCGACAGCTCGTCCCGCCCGGTCCAGGTCTTCCAGATCGGTTCGTCCGGGTCGACCCGGCCGTCGTCCACCGCCAACCCCAACAGGGCGCGGACGAGGCATTTCCCCAGTGACGCCGACTGCGTCTTGTAGGAGGGATCCCCGAATGCGTAGACGAGGTAGCCCCCGCGGGTCAGGACGGCGCCCCATTCGTCGTCGCCGGGAGCCGTGCCGCCGAAGCCTCCGGGGCGGATATCGGCGGCGGCGAAGATGTGATCCATCCGGCCCGCATCCAGACCCGCGTCGGACGGATCGATCTTCACCCATTCCTCTTCCGGAAAGGAGACCCAATCGGGGACTCCAAGTCCATCCCGCCGGCATGCCGGGAGGGCCCCCGCCACGGTTCCGGCGAACGCTCCCAAGGAGAGTGTCTTCAGGCAGTCCCTGCGATTGAGCGTCGGCAGCTTGGAATCCATTCGGCGTCCCTCCGGCATGAGGCGAGCATGGCGATATCGTTATTCGACTGGGTTATGTTGATATATTACATGGATTGATTGCGATTCGACGCGAGATTACAACCGAGGATCGACTATGCCAAGAACAAGTCTGGCGGCTTCAGGGTTGGCTTGCCTGGTGCTCACCCTGACGGCGGGGGCGCAGGAGGCCCGCCCGGCGCAAGAAACCGAAACCTGGGAGCGGCAGGCTCAAGCCTACTTGAAAAGTATTCTGTACCCGCCGGAGCAGGTGGAGGACTGGATCCTGGGCAGGGCCAGCCTGGGGGAAGCGTACGACGGCGAGCTGGGATGGCTGTTTCACGACAGGCGGGTCAAACACGGGGTCGATGGATCGATATCGACCTATCGGTATGCGGGCGCCCGCCGAACCATCATGTACGGCGACAACCCTTGCCGGATCAACACCTACGGAAACAGTTTCACTCACTGCGACCAGGTCAGCGACGGCGAAACCTGGCAGGAAGTGCTCGCCGCCCACCTGTGTGAACCACTGCGCAACTACGGAGTCGGGGGGTACTCCGTCTACCAGGCCTACCTGAGAATGATGAGGGAGGAAACCATTACCCCCGCCCGGTACATCATCTTCAACATCTACGACGACGATCATTATCGAAACCTGCATGGCTGGCGCAACGTTCGATTGGGCTATACGACCGGGATGTGGCCGGCCGTGCTCGGCTCCACCATGCCCTATGTCGCAGCGAATCCCGCAACCGGGCAATTCACGGAGTACAAGAATCCCTGCCCGACTCCCGAATCGGTTCGCAACCTCAGCGACTTCGACTGGGTGTTCGAGCGGTTCAAGGACGACTTCGTGCTGAAGATCGTCCTGGCCCAAAGGGACCCGGGGGCGGGCTCCCTCCAGCCGAGATACGACGTGATCGAGGAGCTGGCCCGGGAACACGGCCTCCAGGTCAGCATCGGCACTCCGGAAGAGCTGAAACGGACCGCAACGGAGCTCTACACCAGAGCCGCGCTGTTCGCCACCATGAGAATCATCGAGAAGATCGAGCACTATGCGTCGGCTCAGGGAAAACAAGTCCTCTTTGTTCTCTCCTACGGGCAAAGGAACGCAGCGAAGGTGCTGAAGACAGGGGAACGTTTCGACCAGAGTCTGCTTGATTTTCTGGATGAGAAGAGGCTCCCCTATGTCGATCTGTTGGAGGCGCACGGGACGGATTTTGCCCAGTTCAAAGTGACTGTGGACGAGTACATCCGGCGATATTGGATCGGCCACTACAATCCCCTGGGCAACTTTTTTCAGGCCTTTGCCATCAAGGACAGGTTGGTGGAGTTGCTCGACCCGAAGCCCATCAGCTACTCCACCGATCCATCGAAGTACATCGAGATGAAGCCCAATCGGAGATGACGAACGCCAATGGGCGTCCTCGCAAGTCTATTCCTCCTGATCGCACTCGCCGCCGAACCGGAGCCTCTTCTAACCGATGTGACTGCCGCCAGCGGCATCCGCTGGAAGCATGGGGGCGGGTCACCCGGGAAGACCAACATCCGCGAGCAGATCGGGAGCGGGGTCGCCCTCCTGGACTATGACCGTGATGGTTGGCTCGACATCTACCTGCTGACGGGTCCGGCCGCCAATCCGTCCAAATCCCCCGGCAACCGGCTCTATCGCAACAACGGCGACGGTTCGTTCTCCGACATCACCGCATCGGCGGGTGTCGGCTTCCGGGGGTGGAGCATGGGCGCCTGCGCGGGAGACTACGACGGCGACGGGAACCTCGACCTCTACGTCACCAATCTGGGACCGAACCTGCTCTACCGCAACAACGGGGACGGGACCTTCACCGAGGCCGCGCAGCGGGCCGGAGTTTCGTGTCCCCGGTTCAGCACCGGGAGCGCCTTCGCCGACTACGACGGCGACGGGGACCTGGACCTCTTCGTGGCCAACTACGTCGCCGTCGAACATACCGATCCCAGCCGGAAGGACCGGGTCTGCAACTACTACGGGCTGCGGGTGGGATGCGGGCCCCGGGGATTGAAAGGGGCGCCCGATTTCCTCTACCGGAACAACGGCGACGGGACCTTCACCGACGTTTCCCAATCCGCCGGAGTCGCCGACAGCGCAATGTACTACGGCCTGGGCGTCATCTGGACCGATATCGACAACGACGGGGACCAGGACCTCTTCGTGGCCAACGACAGGACGCCCAACTACCTCTACCGGAACCAGGGCCGGGGCCGTCTCGAGGAGGCCGGGCTGCTGAGCGGCGTCGCCGTCGGATGGGACGGCCAGCCCCAAGCCTGCATGGGCGTGGACGTCGCCGACGTCGATGGGGACGGGAATCCGGACATCGTGGTGACCAACTTCTCTCGGGAGTACAACGCCGTCTACAAGAGCACGGCAGGGAACCTCTTTTCCGACATGAGCCCCCAGATCGGCTTGGGGCGGCCAAGTTTTTCGTTCGTGGCCTGGGGCACGCAATTCTTCGACGTCGATTCCGACGGGGACCAGGACCTCTTCATCGCCAACGGCCACACCTACCCCCAGGTGGAAGAACGTGAATGGGACGAGCGCTACGCGCAGCGCAACCAGTTGTTCCTCAATACGGGGTCGGGAAGGTTTCGGGAACTGGTTTCCGCGGGTCCGGGCCTGGCATTGGCCAGGTCCAGCCGCGGGGCCGCATTCGGCGATCTGGACAACGACGGCGACGTCGACGTGGTGGTCAGCAACGTGGACGATTCCCCGACCATTCTGCGGAACGATACGGCTCGAAAGGGCCACTGGCTGACGGTCCGGCTGGTGGGTAAGGTCCCCAACGTACCGGCCATCGGCGCCCGGGTCACGGCGGTCGTCCCGGGCCGCAAGCAGACGCGGGAGGTTCGAAGCGGCGGGAGCTACCTCTCGCAAAACGACCTGCGCCTGCACTTCGGCCTGGGACCTGCCGAACGTCTCGATCGGCTGCTGGTCCGGTGGCCGGACGGCAGGGAGCAAGTGCTGGTGGACGTTCCCGTGGATCGCTTCCTCACCGTTACCCGCACTGTGGACTAACCCGCGGAGCCGACTTTCGTTTCCTCCCGTGAGTGTGCCCGGGACCGCACGCCGACATCCGGGAAGAGGCGTCTCCCTCCAATAAGCTGAACTCCTTCTGTGGTCCGGTCTCAATTCTTGGACAGTTTCCTGCCCGCGGGCCACAGGGAACTCCCGAGACGAGTTCCTAAATCCATATATATCAAAGAATTACCGGAGTTGACCGGCGCCTCGCTGGACACTGGAACTTGCATTGCTTACAATCCGGGCATCAAGTTCCACCCTGCCGTATCGTGGAACGCCATTCTTTGAGAGGGGTGCAAAGCCCCCCCGCCGGAGGAGCCGCACGATGAAGATTCGAACCACCAGATCACTTTGCGTATTGGCAGTCGCGTTCGCATTCGGGCTCGCGCTGAACTCCGTTTCGCTGGCCCAGGTCAGCAAGGGTGTCATTCTCGGCACCATCACCGACCAGACCGGCGCCGTCATGCCGGGCGCCGAGGTGGAGGTCACCGCCACCGGGACCGGTGTCACCCGCCTCATGGTCACCGGCGAGGATGGCAACTACCGGATCGTGAATCTCGATCCCGGCGAGTACTCGGTTCGGGCTGTGCTGCCCGGATTCAAGCCCAAGACCGTTCAAGGAATCATCCTCCAGGTGGACCAGCGAGCGCGGATCGACGTGGAGCTGGAGGTAGGCGAGGTTGCCGACGAGGTGACGGTCCAGGGGGTCACTCCCATCATCGCCACCGACCAGGCGACGGTGGGCGAAGTCATCGAGCGGGAGAAGGTGCTGGAGCTGCCGTTGAACGGGCGCCAGTTCCTGCAGTTGGCGGAACTGACGCCGGGAGTCCAGAGGACCACCGTCGGCTACATGGAATACAGCGGCGGCAGCATCTCGGCCAACGGGATGTCCGACCACTCCAACAACACCATGGTCGACGGGGTCATGAATCAGGAGAGCGGCGCCGCCCGCATGAACTTCTCCCCCAGCATCGACCTGATCCAGGAGTTCAAGATCCAGACCAACGTCTATGACGCCGAGTTCGGCCGCAGCGGCGGAGCCCAGATCAACATCGTCACCAAGCGCGGGTCGCTCGACTACCACGGCGCCCTCTACATGTTTCACAGGAACGACAACCACGAGGCCCGGAATTTCTTCGCCAGCAGGATTCCCGAGTTTCGCCGAAGCCAGTTCGGAGGCTCGTTCGGCGGACATATTCCGGGCTCGGAGGACGATTTCTTCTTCTTCAACTACGAAGGCCAGCGGGCGGCCCGGGGATTGACCGTTCCCATCAGCGTGCCTCCAACGGCAATAAGGAACGGTGACTTCTCGAGCCTGCTGGCGCCGGGCACCGACTGCATGGACCACAGCAACAACAAGGGTTGCATCTACGACCCGGCCACCCTGGATCCCGCGACCGGCCTGCGGCAGCCGTTCCCCAACAACGTCATTCCCAACGACCGGATCACGCAGCAGGCGAAGTTCATCAACCAGTTCTTCCCTGATCCCACGACTGCGGGATTCTCGGGGAACTACGTTGCCAGTCCGGACCGGATTCGAGACAAGGACCAATACTCGATTCGTTACGATCGCGACTTTTCCGACAGTGACTCCATCACCTTTCGCTTCACCTACCAGGACCGCAAGTTCCTGGAGCCGCAGCCGCGAGGCAGCACGACACCCCTCGTCGGATTCCG
>JAPOYZ010000180.1 GCA_026706325.1 Candidatus Aminicenantota bacterium | reverse complement strand
CGTAATTGCAGACGGCGCAACGGTATTGGTACTCGCGCAGCACACGGCGACGGAAAGCCGGGTCGCGTCGGCGTTGCGGCGTCTCGCGAACGACCCATGTGAACGGGATGCCGGTGGCGATTCGAATCTCATCGTGCCAAGTGTCCGGAAAGTGCGCGTCTAGAAGACCCTGTGCGGCTTCTTGCAGAAGTGCCGGGTGCCTGAACAATAACTCATGGACCAGTTCTGGAAATCCGCCCTTCACACCAAGTTCACGTAGCTCACTGACAAGAAGATCGCCGCTCGACGTTCGGGACAGAGTCTCGCTACCGGAAATCACCCAGAGACTGTCGGAAGGCAGGCGGCCGAATGGAAACTCTGGATGATGCTTTTGACGAAGCGGGCCGAATCTTCGCAACAACTTCTCCATCCGGCCCTCGATCCGGGTATAGGGAACGAGGCGTTCCTCCTGGTTGGCTACGCGCCCGAGTGCCAGCAGGAGCAACAATGGCTTGTGGGGCGCACGCACTCCTCTTTGTTTCCAAACGTGAAGATTACTGAAGAGATCCAGCAACTTCTCACGCGTCATGATAAGAGCAGTTCGCTCACCTATGTCCGTTGAGAATCAACGGACTGGATCAAACGTGCGGCTGATTGATCCGGCTGCATTCGAGTTAAGATCACTCAGCCGGCCGTCATCCGGTCGATCTTGGCGGCCAGAACGAAGTCGCTTTCGGTGAGGCCGTTGATCTTGTGGGTCCAGAGGGTGATCTCCGCCTTTCCCCAGGCCAGATAGATGTCGGGGTGGTGGTCTTCCGCTTCGGCGATTTCTCCGACCTGGTTGACGAAAGCCAGCGCCTCGGCGAAATCGGGGAATCGAACCAGCTTGCGCAGGTGATGGTCCTCGACCACTGCCCATCCTTGCAACTGGTCCAGAAGGGGGGCGATCTCGTCAGCGGTCAGCGGCGGGACTCCGCCCCGGCAGGGGATGCATCTTTTTTCGGCGAGTTGGGTCACGATGAGGCCTCCTTGTCGGTGCGGCAACCTGTGCCACCCGCCTCAGCCGGAAGCGGGAATCCGGACCGGTTGCCAAACGCAAAAATGGAGGCTGGCGGCGAACCGCGAGCCTCCATTCGTGTCGATAACGGTCGGAACCGAACCGGCTGGCGCCGGGTCAGCCGACATTCAAGGTCACCAGGTCGTTCTTCTTCTTTTTCTTGAGCACCATCTCCTCGTAGTACTCCCGTACCGCCGCCTGCTCCCGAAGGGCCTTGCGACGCGCCATTTTCTCGTCGCGGGCGGTCTGGGGTTTGTCGCCCCGGTCGCGGACGCGCGCTGCGTCGTCGGCCCGGATCTGCAAAGAGTGATCGTAGCTCTGCAGCGGCGCATCCTTGCCACCGGCGAAGATCTGGTGACGGCCGTGCTCCTTGTACCACTGGGCGACGGTCGCGTTCTTGTGCATGTTCTCGATGATCTGACGCCACCCATGACCCGTGTTGTAGGCGCAGAATGAGATCTCTCCTTCCTGCGTGGCGTAGGGGATGATGCACATCTCGGTCCGGCGGAAATCGTAGTTGAACAGGTCCTGGAACCACATGCCGGCCACGAAGAGGAAGTTCCAGGGATCGTCCCGCCGGTCCTTGCCCTGGCCGTAGTCCTTGCCGCTCAGTCCGAAGCTCTTGTCGAACTTCTTGAGGATGTCGATCAGAGTGAGGCGGGACGGCGCCCTGAAGGGACTGTAGTTCTTGAGCAGGGCCAGGCCGATCATGAAATTCGAGAACTTGGTGCCCCGAGCCGCGTCGGTCACCTTCCGCATGTCGCTGACCAGGCCGGGGATGTTCAGGAACTGCGGAACCGGAGCCGCCTCCTTGGTCTCCTTGTCGATCATCATGGCGGTTCCCACGCCGCAATTGGGATGGCAACCGCAGCTGACCTGCCCCCAATCGGCGTTGGGGCCGTGGGCCACGTCGGCAAAATCGGCGAACGCGCCCATCAGGGAGAGGGGGAACCAATCCCGCGTGGGTTCGGTGTATCCCGTCTGGGACTTCACGTCCCGGGCCAGGTGAGAAAGCGTGTACCGCTGGCGCAGCCTCCGCTCGTCGGTGATGGCCTCGTCCCGGCCGGTGAAGGAGACGGGCTGGAAGGCGATGAAGGCCACCTTCTTGGGGTTGTCCATGGCGAAGCGGATAATGGGGCCAACCTGGTCGTTGTTCACGTCGTTGAGCAGCGTCGTGACCAGGATGATCTCGATCCCCGCCTTGTGGATGTTGTCGATGGCCTTGATCTTCACATCGAACAAGTTGCCGATGTGGCGGTGGCTGTTGGCGTCGTTGCCGATGCCGTCGAACTGCAGGTAGGTGTAGCGCAGTCCCGCCTCGTACGCCTTCTTGGAGAACTCCAGGCTCTTGGCGAACTCGATCCCGTTGGTGGCCGCCTGGACGCTGTTGTAGCCGATCTTGCGGGAGTACTTGATGGCTCGAAAGAAATGGGGCGACATGGTCGGCTCGCCCCCCGAGAACTGCACGGACATCTGCCTGCGGGGCTTGATCTGCAGCGAGTTGTCCAGAATCTCCTTGATCTCCTCCCACTCCAGCTCGTGGACATAGCCGACCTGGTTGGCGTCCATGAAGCAGGGATCGCACATCATGTTGCAGCGATTGGTGAGGTCGACCGTCAGGACGCTGCCCCGCCCGTGCTTGATGGTGCTGGACCCGTGGTTGTGGAGCGTGGCGTCATTGTGGGACCGGATATCCCGTCCCGGGAAGTTGGACTCGATCCAACTGAGAAACTTGGAGTCGATGGCCATGAGGTCCTCACACTTCCCGTGAATCGGACACTCCTTCACCATCCAGACCTGTCCGTCCCGCTCGATGATGGTGGCCTTGATCTCGCCCACCTTCTCGTCGATCAGGACGCGGTAGTCTTCCTGACCCTCGAGAATCTTCTCCCGGGCTTCGACCACGCACTTGGGGCAGAGAGAATCGGTCTTGCGCGGCCAACCCAGCGTGGGCTTCGTCTTCTCCCACGACTTGAGCAGAGGTTTGTCCGACCACTTGGGCGTGAACGACGGGTTGGGCCGGTAGTTGTTGAAGAATTGGATCGTGTCGAATGCGACGCCGGCCCCGAAGGACAGGGCCGAGTCGAAACACTTCCACGCTTTGTGCATACCGTTAGATCTTGGCATCGAGAATTTTCCTCCTAGTTCCGGGGGGCTGGACAGGAATCACCAGTCGAGCCTCCCGCCAAGCGTCATGAAGACGCGCTGCTGAACCCTTGCCGTTGACTATCCTGCGCCCAAGGTGGCATCGGGGTCAACCTGGCATTCGCGCCAAGCATGGCAAGATTCCCTTTTTTTCCCGAAAGTGATCCGTCTCCGCACGCGCCCCGGGCATTTGGAAGAAACCTTATTCTGAGTTAGAATCTGCGTTGCGGTTCCAACGACGCCGATTCAGCACAGGTCATATATTCGATGATTACATTTACCGACCAAGCCAAAGAACAGGTCTTGAACGTGATCCGGCAACAGCAGGGCAGGAAGCCGGGCCTTCGAATCCAGGCCACGACCAACGGCACGGCCGAATTCCAATACAGCATGCAGTTGATCACGGCCGACGAGCAGAGCCCTGAGGACATGGTAATCGACTCCGGAGAGTTCCCGGTGATTCTGGATCCCAGCAGCGCCGAGAATTTGAAAGGGGCTACGGTGGATTTCGAGGACAAGATCCTGAGGAGCGGCTTCAAGTTCCACAATCCCAACAAGCCGACGGTGCCCACGTTAGGCGAAGGACCGAGAGAGGACCTGACAGGACCGGCCATGGAGCGGGTCCAGAGACTGCTGGATACAGAAATCAATCCGGCCATTGCCGCTCACGGGGGACAGGTTCATCTCCTTGGAATTCGCAAAAGCAAGGTCTACCTCTCTTTCGGCGGGGGCTGCCACGGTTGCGGCATGGCGGACGTGACGCTGAAGGAAGGAATCGAGACCCGCATCAAGGAGGTGGTCCCCGAGATCTTGGAGGTCGTGGACACGACCGACCACACTACCGGGGAGAATCCCTACTATTCGTGAAAGACGTGAAATGGTGCGGGCAAAGACCCGCATTGCACGGAGGCCGCCGTCTCGAAGCCGCGACGACGCACGGCGGCAAATGGGCACTCGGCACGGGCGCCCGTGCCGAACTCTCCGCTCGGTAACAAGGCGGCCATCCCCTTTATGCGGGCCGATTGCCGCAAGTCGGTGATATCTGGTATAAATCCTGGTCTTTCGTAAATCCTGGTCTATTCTCACTTGAGGTTGGTTGAGCAATGAAGAGGAACCTGCTTCCCATTTTTGGACTGCCCGCCGCGCTGCTGTTGCTGGCCGGTTGCGGAACTCCGAGCAGCCTGCTTTCCATCAAGAAGGACAAAGTCGTCCTGGTCGCCACGGTTCCCTTCGAGGCGCCGCTCCTCTACCAGACGGGAGGCGAGGGCCTGGTGGGTCCCGAAGCCGAGGTGGCTGCCAAGATCGTCGAAAAGGTGAATGCCTCCATGGCCGCGGAAGGGGAAACGCCCAACGTGGTCCTGCGCTGGATCATCAGGAGCTACGGATCCCTGATTGCCGCCTTGGAGAACGAGGAGGCGCACGCGGTCATCGCGGTGTTCGGCGTCAACGAAGACCGCAAGCGCCGAGTCGATTTCTCCACTCCCGTCTACACCTCCAGTCTGGCTCTGGTCATCAATCCGGTACGCAGGGACTTGAGGCCGGGCATTCTCTCCACGGCCAAGATCGGCGTGCGGGAGGACACCGAAGTTCAGAGGTGGGTCAAGAGGCAATTTTCCCAGTCGACCATCACTCCGTTCAAGACCTTGGATGACGCCGTTCTGGCGCTGCGCCGGGGAGAAGTTGATGGTCTGATCGCCGACCGGTACATGGCCGCATACGCCTTGGCCACGCTGCCGGGATCAAGTCACCTGGAGATTCTGCCGGAAGAGGTCGGACGCGTGGAGTGCGCCGTGGCGGTCCGGAAAGGCGATCCGGAGATGCTCAAGATCGTGGAAGAGGCCGTCGCCGAAGTCAAACGGGACAAGCTTTACGACAAGTGGCTGGCCGAACACGACGAAGACCGAATGGCGCAGGTCGTGGGCCGGCACGGCGAGCGTATGAAGAAGGAGTTGGGGCCTCGCAAGATTCGGATCCAGGTGTCCAAGGCCGCCAATTATGACTTCGACATCTATAAGATCGCCAACCTGACATTCCAACTGGTCGACCAGCAGTCAGGCAAATCTCACCGCTCGTCCAGGATCCGGTTCCGGCGGCGCGTGGGCAGTTGCCAGGCCGAGGCGCCTCCGGGCTCTTATGCGTTGAGGCTCGCGAAATTCAAGTTCCCTCCGTTGGAATTGCAGATCGACAAGGACGACGGGGACGAGGTGAACGTGAGCATTCGCATCAGCGGTACCGGGATCACCCTGCAGAAGAGCTGAAGAAGTTCGTTCGCGGGTTCGCCGCCGTCGTCGGGAGTTTCCTCCCACACCTCACTCCCCTCCGGAAAAGCGAACGAGCGTCACCCTTTTCTTCTTGAAAATAAATTTCAACATCATTAAACTTCCGGCCCAGATTCGGCGAAATGGGACACGGTGTGGAAAACGGGAACGGAAAGCAAGCGGATCCGGTACGGAATCCGGACGGTATGCCTCTGTTCGACTCTGGTCTTCACCGCCTCCTCGATGGGGGTGCTGAGCCGGGAGGAGGCGCTGGCGGCGGCCTATCCTTCTGCCCGGATCCGGTCAGAACGGGTTTTCCTCACCGAGCAACAGCGCCTTCGGGCAGCGGAATTGGCCAGGGTCAGCGTCCCCAGTCCTTTGATCGCTCGCTATGTGGCATTCAAGGAAGACCGAGTCGTCGGCCGGGCGTACGTGGACACTCACGTCGTCCGAACCAAGAAGGAGAGCTTGTTGATCTGCCTTGACGAGTCGGGGAAATTGCAGCGAATCGAGGTGACGGCATTTCTCGAGCCGCCCGAATACCTGGCATCGCCGGACTGGTACGCCCAGTACACGAGCCGGGAACTCAGCGACGAACTCTCGCTGAACCGGGCCATACGCCCCATCGTCGGAGCGACCCTGACCAGCTTGGCCGCCAACCGGGCCGTGCGCCGGATTTTGGCCATCGACCAGGTTCTGCAGAAGGAACCGCAGTCCGGACAGTAGATGATATGAGCCGCTGGGAAGCCTGGTCGTTTCACATCCTTTCCGTGGTCCTGTCCGCCACCGGAATTCTCCTCTTCATCATGAAATACCTGATGGAGAACCATGATCCGTTTCAACTGGTCAATCATCCGTGGCAGGTCTTTACCCAGGACCTCCACATTCTGGCGGCTCCCTGCCTGGTCCTGATCCTGGGCATGATGTATGGGGGCCACATCACGGAGAAGTTGCGCAATCGCACCAAGAGCAACCGGCGCACGGGAATCCTGATCCTGGTCAGCTTTCCCCTGATGGTGATCTCGGGATACCTGCTGCAGGTTTTCACCAATCCCACCCTTTCCATCCTGGCCGTCGCCGTCCACTCGGCCAGCGGAGCAGTCTTCGCTCTGACCTACCTCTGGCACCAGTGGGTGACCTTCCGGCTCTGGCTTCGCCGGCGCCGGAGGCGCGAGATCAGGTCTCTTGCCGCCTGATTCCGGGCCAGAATCCCGGGTGCCGGCGTCTGTCCTTCCACGGCTCCTGGCCACTGCCTTCCTCTGCGGCGCTTCCCCGCTCCCGGCTCCGGCCGTTCCCGACTTGATTCCCGTGCGGCGGCAAGTGGTCGTGATGGGGACGCTCTGTACCCTGAACGTCTATGCCTCGGACCGCGCTTCCGGAATCGATCGGTGCGAGGACTATCTCCGTCTGCTGGAGGAGACGAACCGGCAACTCAGCACCTGGGAGAGGGAGAGCGAACTCAGCCGCTTGAACCGCCATCCCATCGGCGTCCCCTACCAGGTAACTCCGTCGCTCTGCCGCCTCTACGGCGAGCTGATCCTATGGAATCAATGGACCGATTCGGCCTTCGATCCCGCCATCGGCGCCCTGGCCAATGCCTACCGGAGCCTGTCGACGGACCGGAGCGGTCTTCAGGAGAGGCTGGAGCGGGCCCGGCGATCCTCCGGGATGCGGCACCTGGAGTTCCGCCGAGACGATTGCAGCGTCGTGCGCCGGGCCGAGGTCCTGCTCGACCCGGGAGCGTTCGGCAAGGGTGAGGCTCTGGACCGGGTCCGGCGCCTGGCCGGGAGCCGGGGAGACCCACCCTGGTTGATCGACCTGGGAGGCCAGATCATGACCTGGGGCACCCCTCCCGGCCAAACGGGCTGGCAGGTGGAAATGGCCGATCCGCACCGTCGCAAGGAGGCGGCACTTTCGGTGCGAGTCATCGGGGGAAGCCTGGCCACGAGCGGCGGGTCGGAAAGGGACACCCGTACGGGAGACCGGCGAGTGGCGCATATTCTGGATCCCAGAACCGGGACCGGCGCACCCTTTCAAGGCTCGGTGGCGGTCTGGCACCGCCGCGCCCTGGTTGCGGACATTCTATCCACCGCCCTCTACGTCATGGGTCCGGAGTCGGGTCTGGCCTGGGCGGAAACGCGGGATCTGGCGGCCTGCTTTCTGGACCGGCCGCAGTTCGACGGAGAGAGGAGGAAACTCCGGGTCCGGGCCACCCGGGCCTTTCGGCAGAGATTTTCCGAGATGAGGATCATGGAATCGCCAGCGTCAGCCGGCCACTCCCCAGGTTCCCGACCGAGTCCACGACACGAACCGTGACCAGGTGTTCACCTCGATTCAGACCGTCGATTTTCAGCCGGTAGCTCTCCACGGTCCCGTCGGCAATGCCATCCTCCGGGAAAATGAGGCGCCAGTCCCCTCCATCCACGGCGTATTCCAACTGGTGGATGGCGCTGGCCACAGTCCGCACCTCAACCTGGATCCGGGCCTCGGACCCCTCGACCCGGGGCGCTCCCCATTTTATTTCCGGAGCGGAGTTGGCCACGACGAACGGCTTGCTCATCAACTCGCTCTCCAGGGCCCGGTCCGCCGGATTGGAAGGGGAGTCGGAGACGGTGACCCGTACCACGTAAGTGCCGTCCGGCAAGCTCTTGCCGTCAAGGGTCCGGTAGGTTTCGGTGAGGTCCTTTTCCAGAAGAGTCCATCTCCGGTCGCCGGCGGTCCGGTAGTGGATGCTGTAGACCAGATCGTCGCCGTTGGGATCCTGAGCACTCCATGACAGGCTCTGAGCGCCGGGCAGGTAGACCCTGCGCGGCGGAGTCTTGACCGTCGGGGACCCCAGACGCCGGATCTCCGGCGGCAAGGAACGCCGGTGGGCACCGCCGGGCCCCGCCGGTGACACCCCTCCTGCAGGATCGGTGGAAGCGTAGCGGACGAAGGCGGCGCCCGGGGGATGCACCGTAATCGACGAGAGCAGGGGCGCCATGTTGTGCTGGAGATAGCTGACGGTCACCAAATCCACGGCGTTGGTCTGGGAGACCACCGCCTCGGACCTGCCTTCGGCGGGAAACTCGAGCTTCCATTGAAGATAGCGGGTGGGAGGACTCTCGATGCGGGTCCCGCTGGAGTCGGAATAGAGCGGACTCCATTTGCCCCAGGTATCGTCGGGGGTATCGGTGTTCCCGGTCCGGACAGACGCTTTCACCGCGGGTTCGACACCGTCGATCACCTCCCACTGGATGTTGCCCCAGGAGGCGACCATCCCGGCGTCGAAGACTCTGGACTCATAGACGCCCTTCTCGGAGGGCTTGGTTTTCAACTCGAAGCCCTTGCCCAGATTGCTGGTGGCGGCAAAGAGCCTCCCGCGGCGTTCCAGCAGGCGCGTGACCTGTTCCTCTCCCGACTCCACCAGGAGGGTCACGAACCTTTTGGGGCTGACGGAGAATATTCGGCCCTTGTCGCCGGTGGCCACCAGCAGATTGCCATCGTTGCGGATCAGAAGATCATACGCCAGGGCGCGGTCGGAGCTGTAAAGCGTTTCTACGCCGCCGCTGCGGCCGATCCGGTAGATCTCCAGCCTCTTTCCCGAAGTGGTCCCCGATACCCGTACGGTGCGGCCTGAAGTCGCGGATGGAGCCGGCCTCGCCCCGGTCTTGGCGGTGGTCTTGGCCGTGCTTTCCGTCTTCAGGGATACAGCCCGGGCGCCTCCTGACAAGGCTGCAGCGAATATGTTTCCATACCGGTCGACCGCGATCGACCTGACCTCCTCCAGCGGCGAGTCGTGGAGCACGGTGGCCGCGCCTTCCGAGGAAAGGCGAAGGATCAAGGCCCGCGCAGACGTCCCGGCCAGGATATTCCTGTCCAGGTCCCAGGCCAGGCTCACGATGTGGGTGGCCGGACTGTCGTAGAACTTCCGTCCTTCCCCGCCGGAGCCGACCTTGTAGACGATGCCCCTGGAACCGGTCCCCACGTAGACGTTGTCCCGCCGGTCGATGGCCAGAGACCAGATATACTTCTCGTCGGGATCGAAGAAGACTTCGGCCCTTCCCGTCAAGTCCAGCCGGTAGACCTTGCCGTCGGGAGCGGTGCCGGCGTAGACACGCCCCGCCGAATCCAGCGCCATGGCGTAGACCCCCGGCTCGTCCAACTTGGCCCACTCCTTCGACTCCCCGTTGGCGGTGATCCGAAAGAGCTTGCCGTCGTTGCCGGTCCCGAGATAGACGTTGCCCAGCCCGTCGGCGGCGGCGGAGTAGACGAACGGCTCTTCGGTATTCAGCAAAGTCTCCAGGGCGGGCGCGATGATGAGCCGGGCGTCACTGGTGACGGAGACTCCCCTCAGCTTCCCCTTCAGGAATTCGTCGCGCGTTGCCGACACCCATTTGCGCGGCTGGACGGCCAATAGGGACTCGCCCCAAAAGAGGAGGCACAGGAGCGGCAAAAACCGTTTGAACAGACGGAATTTCATGTGGGACTCACGCACTCACGAGCAATGGGGCCTAACTCTTGACCTCCACCTGGATGACACGGTGGCCTTGGAGGACGTATTCGGTCGCCTGCAGCTCATGCTCCACGTAGACGGCCCGGTCCACGGCCCGCACGTCTCCTGAAGTCTTCCGAGAGGTATAGAGAGCCAGGAAGGATGGGGGTAGATCGGAAAGTCTTTCCCCATCCACAACGGTGCTGGGGCGGTCACGGAATAGCCGGACATAAAGCCGGTCGTTCTTCTTCAGGTTGTTGATGGCCCTCACCAGTTGGCGCACGTTCTCGGGTATGAATCGGCCCTGGTTCGACTCGGCGTCCGACTTGGCCAGAGACAGGCCGTCGCCGATCATGATCTTGAGGGGACCGGGCACGATGTCGTCCGGAATCTTGACGGGAAACTTCTCGACGATGGTCTCTCCGTTGAACTTCCTGAGAAAGACCGTCAGGTTCACTTCTTCTCCGGGCCGGGCCTCCAGCTTGTCCTGCCAAACCTTTTCCAGAGTCGCCTCCCAGATCTGCTCCACCGCCTCGATCTCGATGCCGACGCGCTCCACTTCCAGTTGCTCGAACCCGCTGTTGAGCAGCAGGTGAGCCGGCGCCGCCGCCGCCACCGCCGCGGCGACGGGATTGTTTGAAGAACGCGCGATGTTGTTTTCGAACACCACCTCGGGATGCTCGGCGATGCTGACGGTGCTCTTGATCCGCAACGTCTGGCCGCCGAGTCCCTTCTCCGACGAGATCAGGCTGCTGTAGACGGAAAAGGTGAGCAGGAAGGGGGTCAGAAAGCTGTCCCGAATAGTCTCGTAGGCGTATTCGCGATCCTGGTTCCGGCTGGTCCTGACCTTGAGGTGAACCGGGATCAGCCGGGCCTCGCTCCCGCTTACTCCCATGATGCCGGTGGCCCGGTCCTGCTTGACGGCCCCCACCAACCGGGTGGCAGCCGCTACCTTGTGGCTGGTATTCAACTGCGGAATGATCGTCAGGACGGCCGCCTGGTTCATGGGCATGTCGGTGTATCCCAGATTCAGGAAGGGATGGCCGAACGCATAGATCTTGTTCCCGCTGATATGGGTGACGGTCCCGCTGGCGCTGAGACTGACGTCGCCGCGGGCCAACTCGACGTTGATGCTGGAACCCGGTTCCAATGGAGCCTGGGAGAAGTCGCTGGTCCTGCCGCCGCCGGCCCCTTGCACCGGCACCAGGCCCAAGCGGCGGAACGTCTCGCGAAAGTAGTCCACCGCCGTCGCCGAGAATCCGGATGTATTGACGGGAGTGGCGATGCGGGTCAGGCGAAAAGGAGAGACGCTGGCCAAACCGGGTAGTTCGGCCTCGAATTCCAGGGGCGCGAACGGGGGCAGATAGTCGGGAAGCTGCAGTTGCGCGGACTCCAGCAGAATGTCGGTCCGGGGCCGTTCGGGAGCGGGGGGCGCCCGAAGCTTGTGGACCTCCTTGAAGACATCGACGGTCTCCTGAATCGGAGTCACTCCCGCGATGGGTTCCTTGGCAAAGGGAAATGAGTAGGCGATGGCGCCGACCAGCTTGTCTTCGATGTAGACCGGGCTGCCGCTCATTCCGGCGAACACACCGGTCCGACCCACCTGGCCTCCCGAGACCCGCACCAGAATCAGGTTTCTTCTGGGCTCGAACTTTTCCAGGACGCCCAGAATCTCGACGTCGAACTTCTCGACCTTGTTGCCTTGGAAAACGGTCTTTCCGTAGCCCTTCTGGCCGGGCCTCACCTTCTCCAGAGGATAGAGTTCAGTAGATTGTGCGCCGGCCGGGACGGCCAGGAGAATCGCTGCCAGCAAGCCCTGCAGGATGGCCGCGCGGCCCCGTCCTCCGAATGATCCTTTCGTCCCCATGGTCACGTCGAATCCGTGAGGCAGACACGCATGCGGGCGGACGCCGAGGGATGCCCGCTTGTCAGGGTCGGCGGTCATCATAGCACAGGTCAAGAGGGGCCATGCCGCGTCTGGATTCGCTGGAAATACTGGGTTTCAAGTCATTCGCCAACCGGACCCGCGTGTTGTTCGAAGACGGGATCACCATCGTCGTCGGACCCAACGGCTGCGGCAAGTCCAATCTGACCGACGCCCTCTCCTGGGTGCTTGGAATGGTCGGCGCCCACCGCCTGCGCGGCCGGAGGATGGATGATTTCATCTTCAACGGGACCAGCAAGCGGCGTCCATCGGGAATGATGGAGGCCACATTGACCCTTTCCCGGGAAGAGGAGACGCCCATTGCCTTCAATGGTCTCGAAGCGGACGGGCCCACCGTTTCCATCGCCCGCAGGCTCTACCGGTCCGGCGACAGCGCTTATTTCATCAATGGAAGCCGCTGCCGGTTGAAGGACGTCGAGGCTCTGCTGGAGCGTATGGGCCTGGGGCTCGGTTCCTATGCCCTGATCCGCCAGGGCCGCGTGGAGCGGTTCCTCAACTCGGGTTCACTGGACCGCCGCGCCATCATCGAGGAAGCCGCGGGAATCGGCGGATACAAGGCCCGCCGCCGGAATGCCGAGCTCAAGCTGGAAATGGCTCGCCAGAACCTGCTTCGATTAGACGACATCCTGAGCGAGGTGGAGCGCCAGCTCCGGTCCCTCAAACGGCAGGCGGCCAAGGCCCGGCGGCACAATGAGTTGAAGGAGGAGTTCCGCGATGTCCAGCAGCGGCGCTTCAGCTTCAAGGCGCATGAGATCGTCATCAGCCTTGCCGAATTGGAAGCGGCACAAGCCCGCCTGGGGCCGGCACTGACCGAAGCGACCGCGGAGATCCGGAATCGGGAACGGATCCTCCAAGAGATCTCCGAACGAATGGAGGTTCTGGAAAACAGGCTCGCGGAGCTGAGAGAGGAAAGTACCGGCGCGCGGGTGGAACTTGACCGGACTCGGAATTCGATCCGCTTTTGCGGCCAGCAGATCGATTCGACACGACGGCTTTTGGACACACACGGCCGCAACCGGGACGAGTTGCTCAAATCGCTGGAAGTGGGCGAGTCGGAAGTCCGGAGCCTCCGGGCGGAAGACGCGGTATTGAAGGAACGACGGCCGCTGGTGCGCAGCCGCCTCACCCGCCGCACCCGGGCGGCGGACGAATGCAAGGCTCGGCTGGAAGCAGCGGAGCGGAGAGTCGAGCATCTCCGAGCCCGCCATCTGGAACTCTCGGCCGAACTGACCCGGTTGCGGAATGCCAGAGACCGGGCTTTCCAGCGCGTGGAATCGATCAAGACCCAACGGTCCCGGCTGGAACGGGAGCGGGCGGGACACGAATCGGGAATGACGCAGGCCCGGGATCGGCTTCAGGAGCGGCAACTGACCGGTTCCCGCCGCCGTGAAGAGGCGGGCGCAGTCCGGGACCGTCTGGAGACCAATGAGGAGGAACGCCGGAACCTGGAGAGAGAGCTGGCGCAAGTTCGCGATGAGCTGGCTGAGGCCCGTGAAGGATGGGTCGCCGGGCGGGGACGGCTTCAATCCCTGGAGGAATTGGAAGTCAGCCACTCCCTCTACAGCGAGGGAGTGGGCAAGGCCCTGCGGCATCTCCGCAACAGTTCGGTGCCCGTGTCGGGAACGTTGGCCGACTTTGCCCGGATCAGTCCTGAATTCGAAAATCTGGTGGAACAGTTTCTGCAACAGGAACTGGAGTTCGTACTGGTGGATTCCTTTCAACAGGCGGTGGGCGGAGTCTCCGAACTCAAGGCGCTGGACGGTGGACGATGCACCTTCTTGAGCTTGAAGGCCAACGGGTTTTCGGAGCCGGTCCAAAACGGCGGCAAGCAACTTGCGGCCGAGGAGGGGGTGGTGGGAACCGTTGGGGATCTCCTGACCTTGGAACCCCCGGTCCGCAGGGCGTTTCGCCGGGTCCTCCCCGAGCGGGCGGATGCGGTGGTGGTGTCCGATCTGGACAGTGCCTTTGCGCTGTCTCACCGCTATCCGTCGAGAACCTTTCTCACCGTCCACGGCGAGGCCCTGGCGCCGGGTGGGTTGCTCTCGGTGAGCCGGGCCGGCCGGCCCGGTGGCGGCCTGCTCTCCTTTCGTCGGGAGAAGGCCGATCTGGAGAAGAACCTGGTCCGGGCGAAGGCCCGGGTGAACCGGCTGACCCGGCGCGAGGAGGAACTGCGGAAACTCACCCGGGAGACTTCGAGGGCCGCCCGCAAGTTCCAGCAAACCCTTCATCAGACGGAGAAGGACGTTCTGCAACAGGAGTTGGAGGAGGAACAGGCCCGGCGCGACCTGGAGCATCATCGTCGAGCCTTGGAGGTCTTGGCGTTCGAGGAGACTCAACTCCGGAAAGAGGAATCGAGCGAGCACGAGGGCGCGCAGGCCGCGTCCAG